>CALVTV010000089.1 GCA_944363005.1 uncultured Clostridia bacterium
TTCCCGTCGTTCGTCTACGCGTATACGGGGCGGCTGACCATCACGCTGAATGTGGGCGGCACATCTCTTGTGCAGATCGCCACCACCGTGCGCCTTGGGGCGACCATGGTGGTGGTCGACCCCGGAAACGTGCTGCCGAACATAGACGAGATTCAGCAAATCATGCTGGACGTGGAGAACGCGCTGAATCAGCTTAGTGGCGCGCTGGAGGCTTCGCAGGCCGCCACGCAGGCAGCGAACACGGCGGCAGGAACGGCCAACACGGCCGCGCAGGGCGCGAACGACGCGGCAAGCGCCGCTAACACGGCGGCGTCTGCCTTGAACGGGCTGACCGCCACGGCCAACACGCTGGAGCCGGAAGAGCCTGCCACAGCTGTGGCGGAGCTGGTATCCGGCGCGTGGAAAATCACGTTCGGCATCCCGCAGGGCGTGCAAGGCATCCAAGGCGTCCGTGGAACGGTAGCGTGGCATGGCACGGCTATCACCGGCACCAGCACGACCCCGACTGCCTATCCTACCGGCATTGACAGCGCCATCGCGGGCGACCTGTACCTATACAGCGGCACAGACAGCGCGAATATCGGCAACGTGTACACCTGCACGCAGGGCGGCAACGCGTCCACGGCGCTGTGGGCGTACATGGCCAACTGGCGCGGGGCTACCGGCGCTGGTTCCGTCTCAAGTGTGAACAGTGTCTTGCCAAACGCGGCGGGGGACGTGGAGCTGACCGCCGCGGACGTGGGAGCGCGGCCGGATACGTGGATGCCCGATGGACTAATCTACGAGACCACCGCCCAGGCGCTCGAAGCTATGAGCCAGGAGCAGCAGGCGGAGCTGTACGCGCAGGGCTACCGGGCAATCGTGGCCACGTATAACGACACCGTGACCATGCACGCGCTGGCGGAGGACGGAAGTCTGGCGTGGATCGGATGCAATCAGGACACCACGAACCTCCCGGATAACCCGGATTTCAGCGTTGCGCAGGCAGGCTATGGCGGCACCCATGGCGTGCAGGTGTATGCTGCGGACAGATGGGCGAAGTATGATGGATCGGCGACGTTTTCTCAGGCTTCGGGCGGCGGTCTATCAATCCAAATGTCGCAAGCCGGGTATATTTACCAGAAGTTGGCTGAGACGCCCTCCGGCAATTTCACGCTGGCTGTCAATGTTGGTGGAGTAGATTATGTGGCAACGGGGGCGTGGCCGGATGGATCAGGAGATGGTGGAATTGTCGCAAATTTTCCGGGCGGCCAAATCTACGCCGATGCAACGTTTGGCGTTGTAATCTATTTCACATCGTCCTGCACGATTGCGCACGCGCGACTGCTGCTCGGCAGCTACACCCCCAAGACGCTTCCGCCGTGGGTTGCGCCTGATCCGGTGATGGAGTTACTCAAATGCCAACGGTATTATTGGCAGCTTAAGTTTCCTCAATATAAAACAATTGGCCTTGGGTATGAAGGCCCCGCCTATGCATTTTTGGTCGTTGGATTGCCAGTGCCAATGCGGACGGATGCTCCAACGCTGGTGCAATCCTCGCCGATAAGTTTGTCGCAGCGCGCGTACACGTTTAATTCGTGCTCTGTTGTCGGTTCTCAAGCCGTCATCGACGTCAACTATACCGCCATTTCAGATCCTGCCGGGGGCGTTTACGGTTATGCTGCGGGGGCTGAAGGCGTAACGCTGGAATTCTGCAACGATTTGTAAGGAGGCGCCCATCATGACGGCATCATACAAAGTTTTCGCGCTTGCCGACGAACGCAACCGCATCATCGACATCAACAGCGACGCTTTCCTTGCCGATTCCACCGGATGGGTGCAGATCGACGAAGGCGTAGGCGACAAGTATCACCACGCCCAAGGTAATTATTTGCCCGGCCCGAAATACGACGAGCGAAGAATCCCGCGCTACAAGTTGCAGGGCGGTAAGGCAGTAGAGCGCACGCCGGAGGAAATTGACGCGGACTACACGCCGCCAGAGGATGTGAAAACAAATGCCGAGCTGCAGGCGGAAAATGCGCTGCTCCGCGCACAAATACAATCCTTGGCAGACCGCGGCGAGTTCATTGAGGACTGCATCGCCGAAATGGCCATGCAGGTGTATGCATGATAGCGACGTTTTCGTCGCTTATCATAAAAATTTTGTCTGGAAAGGACGGTTTTCTCATGATGGCTATGTTTTTTGCTCAACGCGTGATTCTCGGGAAGACGGCATACAAGGATGTTCCTACTGTGCTCAAGCCGCAGGTTAAGGAACTGCTGGAAGAAAGCGGTCTCGGCTATTTGGCCGAAGAGTGACGGATGCGGGAGCGGTTTTCCGCTCCCCATCTTGTATGCTGTGGAGGGTTTATGATCAAAAAATCCGATCTGCTTAATCTCTTCGAGCGCATGCTGCGCGAGCGCTGGGCCTACGAGTGGGGCGCGGCGCGGGAGGGGTGCGTGGACTGCTCGGGGGCGTTTGTGTGGGCGTATAAGCAGCTGGGCGGGCCGTCCATCGCTCACGGGAGCAACAGCATTCTGCGACAGAGCATGGGGGCGCTGCTGCCCATGAGCGCGGCGCGGCCGGGGTATGCGGCCGTAAAAATTCGGGCATGGGATGGCGAGGAAATCGGGAACCGCTGGTACGGCCAGGCGCCGGGCGACTGCTACCACATCGGCCTGGTGGGCCGTGACGGGCGAATCCTCAACGCGCAAGGGGTGGAGACCGGGTTTGTTTCGAGCCCGGGCGACGGCTGGGACGGCTGCGCGCCGCTGCTGGCGGTGGACTACGAGGACGGCGAGGAGGGAGCGCGCGTGCTGTACAGGGCGAGGGTGGCCACGGAGCGCGACCCGTTGCGGGTGCGGGACTGGCCGGAGACGGGCGAGGTGCTGGGCAGCATCCCCAGGGGCGCGGAGGTCGAGGTGCTGGACGATACCGGCGACGGCTGGCCGCGCGTGCAGCACGGCAGTCTCGTGGGCTACGTGAGCGGAGCATACCTTTCGCGCGCGGACGGCGAGGCGCAGTCCGGCGCGCGGCTCGTGCTGACGGACGAGGCCGGACGGACGTGGAGCCCGCAGGGCGCGGTGACGGTGAGGGTAGAGGGGACGTGACGAATTGGGCGACATCAACGACATGGGCAAGGCGGCCGGGTCGGTCTCGGCGATTCTGGGCCTTGGGGCGCTGCTGTTCAAGCCGGTCAGGAAGCGGATGCAGGCGCGGAAGGCGTTCCGGGAGGAACTTAGCACGTCGCTAAAGCAGATCAACCGGGCGCTGGAGGGGCTGTCGGATGACATCGCAGACCTTCAGTACGAACGCCTTAGCCAAGCGCAGGACTTCTACACATCGCGCGGGTGGTGCCCGGGAGCCAAAAAGGAGATGCTGTGCAAAATGCACGCGTCCTACCGCGCGAAGGGGAGAAATCATCTGTCGGAGCACTACGAGGAAGAGATACTGCGGCTGGCGGACAAGCCGCCGCAAGGAGAAAAGGGGAGGGAAATCCATGAGTAACGCGAAGAAGCTTTTTGCCCTGCTGCTGGCGCTTCTGGGCCTGATGTCCGCGCCGCTGCTGGCCACGGCGGAGACGGCGGAGGCCGTCGCGGCGTCCATCGACTGGACGGCGCTGGTCGTGGCCGTGATCGGCGTGATCGGCACGGCGCTGTCGGCGCTGCTGGGGCGCGTGTGGGTGCGCTGGGTGCGCCCGTGGCTCGAAAAACGTGACCTGACCGACGCGGCAAAAATCGTGGTGGAAGCCGTGGAGGCGCTGTTGGGACGCTACTGCGGCGCGGAGAAGTGGCAGCTGGCGCTGGAAAAGATGGAGGCGCGGGGGTTTGATATGGACAGTGATGTGGTGCTCGATGCCCTGCGCGCCGCGTGGAAGCAGCTGGATATGGCCATGATCGCGGCGGGCGAGAAGAAGGCGATCGAGGAAGCGGAGCCGCCTGAGGCGGGCGGCGTATGATGCCGCAAAACAGAATAACATGCGATCAAGGCGACCGCCAGTCAATCCACCAGAATTGGCTGGCTTTTTTTGCGCCAAAAAATAAATAAAAAATATTAAAATCCTATTATAAGGCGCGCAGGCGGGCCAGGCATGTCCGCCCCCTTGGTAGCACGGATTACTGCGTTGTGTGCGGAAAGCCTTATACGGTTAAATCCGGGGAACAAAAATACTGCCCTGACTGTAAGGAACAGGCCACGCATGAGGCAATCCGTCAGGACCGGAGGGAATACATGGCGGACAAACGGCGGGATGCCGAGGAAAATGAGAAGCTGAAAGCAAGGAAGAGGGTTGTGCCTGTACAGCGAGCTTGCCGTCAGTGCGGGAAAACTTTCTCGGTGGTGGGATCGGCTCAGTTTTGCAGCAAGGCTTGCCGAGAACATCACATCAAAGAGTACAGGCAGGCATATGACGCAGCCAGGAAGGAACGGCGTGCCGATCAGCGAATCTGGTCCGCGCGGCCATCGCGCGCATGAATGACTGATCTTTCAAGGCCAAAGAAAAGCCGGGGACTATTGCCCCGGCTTTTCTTTTCCGCCGTCGCCGCCGAGATCAATCCCCTGATCGCGTAGGAAGTCGGCACAGACAGGCGATGACGGATTCTTCGAGCATCCTCCATCCGTCCGGTTTTTTGACGATGCCCAGGAGCAACGCACGAATGAGCGGA
>CALVTV010000090.1 GCA_944363005.1 uncultured Clostridia bacterium
CTTCGCTCCCTGACTCCTTTTTTGAATCGCTTCGCGATAGGGGGCTGCGATGGGGCGGCCGGGCAATGCGTTTCGCGCTTGGTGGGGGTCGTATGGTGCTTTGCCTGTATGCGCCGTCAGGTGACGCTTCGCTCCCTGACTCCTTTTTTTGAATCGCTTCGCGATACGGGGTTACGATGGGGCTGCCGCCCCAAGCCCCGCCCGAGGGATTTCATCCCTCGGACTCCCTTCCTCGCTTCGCGGCGGTTTTAAGGAACTTTCCCTGTATACGCCGTCAGGTGACGCTTCGCTCCCTGACTCCTTTTTTGAATCGCTTCGCGATAGGGGGTTACGATGGGGCTGCCGCCCCAAGCCCCGCCCGAGGGATTTCATCCCTCGGACTCCCTTCCTCGCTTCGCGGCGGCAAAAAGAGGATTAGTGGGAAGTGTGATGCTGAATCCTCCGGCGTGCCAATGCGCGGAAGCAAACGCTCGTTACGGCGGCGCCTACGGCAATGGCGGCAACGATTTGAACGGCTTCAAGGCCATGGGAGGCCGCCTGTCGCCCGTTATCCTCCACCAGGGCGAGCATCGCGCAATAAAAGTTATAGCCGGGCACGAGCGGAACCAGCGAGGAGAGCAGGAAGATGGTGGACGGCAGGCGCATCATGCGGGCGAGCACCTCGCAGATGACCGTCACCGCAACAGTGGCAAAAAAGTGGCTGAACATCAGGTTCTGTCCGCAATAGCGGTGCAGCACGATATAGATCACAAATCCGAGCATCCCCGTCAGCGATGTGGGCAGCACGGTATTGCGCGGCAGATTGAGCACGAAGCCGAAGCCAAGCGTACCGCCAAAGGCGCCGGCGGCACACAGCAGAATGTCGGTCATCACAGCAGAATCCCTCCCAACATGGCCGTCATCTTCAGCCCAACGTACACGCCCAGCGCGGCCGCCGTCGCCAGCAGCAGCGCCTCCACGGCGCGCGTTACGCCGGAAATGAGGTCGCCATACATGGTATCGCGCACGGCGTTGGTCATCAGCAGGCCGGAGAGCAGCGGCATGATCCCGCCGACGATGGCCGCATTCACGTTGCCATAGGGGAGAAACTGGTTGATCGCCTCCGCGGTGACGGCGGTGATGAGTCCGCCGGTGAAATTGCCGAAGAGGACGCCCATTTCCATATGGGAAAAGAGGGGCTGAATCGCCTGCACCAACACGCCGATGACGAACGCGACCAGAAACGAACCGGTTCGCCCGCCAAAGAGCAGGCTGAAGGATGCCGCCGCCAGGCCGCAGGAGAGCATCAGCGTCCGCTGCGAAGGGCCTTTGGCGTTTGCCGTTTCGTGAAGCAGGCGTTTGGCCTCGTCAAAGGAGAGCTTGCCCTGTTCCACCAGGCGGGAGACGTCGTTGGTGCGCGCCAGGCGCTTCATGTCGTTGCCCCGATGGCTGATGCGCATCAGTCGCGCGTGCCCGTCCGCCTCCACAAACAGCGACGTGGGAAACGCCGCGATGTGTACGTCCGGGAGCCCCAGGCCCTTGGCCATGCGCAGGGCGGTTTCTTCAACGCGGTATGTCTCTCCGCCGTTTTCCAGTATGAGCCGTGCGGCCAGGCAAATCAGCTCAATGCGCTCGTTGATGTAGTCTTTTTCCATATGTTTTTCCTCACCCTGTGCGATTGAAAAGAGGGGCAACGCCTTCAAATGGGGATTATACCGGTTGGCGCGCGGGGTGTCAAGCGGACTGGTACTTTTCTCCAAGCGGCAAGCGAACCCCTGTCTTGACACGGATGGCCTGAATGGTTATAATAAAAGAAGAATAGGCCTGGACGGAGGATACACATGAGTGAAGGTGCAACGCTCGATCAGGAGCAGATTTATCAGACGCTGGCAGCGGAGATCCTGCGCTTTGAGCACAAGCCCGGCGAGGTGATCAGCGAACATTACCTCTGCCAGCGTTTTTTGCTCTCGCGCACGCCCATGCGCAGCGTGCTTCAGCGGTTGCAGGAAAACGGCCTGGTGAACATCGTGCCGCGCAAGGGCAGCATGGTCACCAAGCTCAATCCCGATATCGTCGGCCAGATGATCTATGAGCGCGTGGCGGTGGAGAGCATGGTGCTGCGCGATTTTATCCTGGGCTGCACGCCGGCGGATGTTCTGCGGGTACACGCGCAGATGGACAAGTTGCTCAAGCTCGGCCGCGTCTTTGAGGAGGACCCCGAGCATTTTGAGGCCCAGCTCTTTTTGCAGACCGATTATGCCATGCACAAGCTCTGGTTTGAGGCGACGAACAAGCTGTTCCTCTGGGAGCGGCTCAGCGGCGTGCAATCGAGCTACACCCGCTTTTGCACGCTCGACATCCTGGAGGGCAACAACGTGCCCGACGTGCTCAGCGAACACGCCCAGATGCTCGCGCTCATCGACAACCGCAACGTCGAGGGCATTGAATCGCTCATGCGCCGCCATCTGTACGGCGGCATGCGCCGTTTGGCCGGGGTGATGTTTACCAAATATGCCGGTTACTTTGAGCCGCTGCCTTGAGGCTTTGTTTTCTCCGCTCCGTATCAAATCAAAAGGGACATCCTGCGCGGATGTCCCTTTTTTTGCGTTGAACCGGAAAGCGGGCGTCACTTTTCGGCGATGATCTTTTTGAGGTCGGTGACGGCGCTCTTCATCTGCGTGCTGCTCTCCAGCATCTGCGTCACCTTGTCGCAGGAGTTGATGATCGTGGAGTGGTCGCGCCCGAATGCGTCTCCGATGCGCGGCAGGCTCATGCTGGTCATCTCCCGGGTGAGGTAAACGGCCACATGGCGCGCCATCGCGATTTCCTTTTTGCGGGAGTTGCCGCGCAGCAGCGATGCGCTCAGCCCGTAGTAATCCGCGACGGCGTCGATAATCAGGTCCGGCGTGATGCGCTTGGGGTCGCGCACGACGGTGATGTCGTGCAGCGCGCGGGAGATGACCTCCTCGTCGATGGCGCAGTTGTTCAGCCGCGCATAGGCGTTCACGCGCGTCAGACTGCCTTCCAGTTCACGGATGTTGCTCTGAATCCGGTCCGCGATCAGTTCGAGCATGTCGTCCCCGATGACAATGCCCTCGTTTTCGGCCTTTTTGCGCAGGATGGCAATTCGCGTGTCGAAGTCCGGCTTCTGGATGTCGGCGACCAGGCCCCATTCAAACCGGGAGCGCAGCCGCTCTTCCAGGCGGGCGATTTCCTTCGGCGGTTTATCGGAGGAAATGATGATCTGCTTGCCGGCGTTGTGCAGCGCGTTGAACGTATGGAAAAATTCCTCCTGCGTGGAATCGCGCCCCGCGATGAACTGGATATCGTCGAGCATGAGCACGTCCACATTGCGGAAACGGTCGCGGAACTCGACGTTCTTGTTGTTCTTGATGGCGGAGATCAGCTCATTGGTAAACATCTCGCTGGGCAGGTACAAAAGCCGCAGGCTGGGGAAGTGATCCTGAATGAAGTGGCCGATGGCGTGCATCAGGTGGGTCTTGCCAAGGCCCACGCCGCCGTAGAGGAACAGCGGGTTATAGGCGGCGCCGGGCGCTTCCGCGACGGCCAGGGAGGCGGCATGGGCGAAGCGGTTGGAGGAGCCGACGACGAACGTGTCAAACGTGGATTTGGGGTTGAACGTGTTGGCGCCGGGCATCTGGGTCAGGCTGTCCTTTTTCTGCTGGGCCTGCCATTCCACGCGCTCCATCACGCTCATCAGCTTGATTTGCATTTCGCGGCCGGCGGCCTGGCTGACGGCCCCCGTGATCATGGCCAGATAGCGCGCGCGCACGTTGTTTTCCATGTAGTCGCTGATGACCTCAAGGGCCAGCGTGTCATCCTGCACGTAGACCGGTTTGAGCGGCTGCTCGATCCATGTCGAAAACGAGACCGCGGAAACTTCCTCCCGCAGCAGCGCCTTTGCCCTTTCCCATAGTTCTACATGATCCATCTCAAACCCCTCCGTATATCGTATGTAGTGCTGATGGCCGGTCTGTGCCGGCACTTATGCACAGGAAATCCACTTGCTCCTGTGGAAAACCTGTGGAAGAAACCCCGTTTCTCCACAAAATGTGGAAAAACGGGAAAACCTGTGGATAACTTTTTTGATAGAACGTCCCTATGATAGCAAAAGAAGCGAAGTTTTTCAAGGATTTTTCGGCGCGCGATTTTTACGGCAAAATGCAAGTTATCCACAGGTGACCTGCCGGGGATGAGAAGGTTATCCACAACATCCTGTGGTTTCTGTGGACGGCTACCACAAATTATCCCCATGGATTGCGCTTTTTCCTTCATTTTCGCGCAAAACGGTGTGGAATTGCACACGAGAATTTGCTTATGTTTTTTCGCGAAACGTGTGGAAAAGGGCGAAAGTGTGGAAAAAGGGGGTGTTCAAAAGTGGACCCGGCGTTTGAAACGCGGGCAAAAGGGCGCAAGTTCGGGTTTTACGGGCGCGCGGCGGGGCGTTCGCCCAGGGAGCGGATCTCGCCGGCGATCTGCGAAACGGTCTTCCCGTCCGTATTGATCTTGACCGTCTGCAGGTTTGCGTAGAGCGGCAGGCGCAAGAGGCTTCGCTCGATGACGTCCGCCGTGCGCAGCCCCCGCGCGACGTCCGCTTGCAGCCGGGCGCGCAGCGTCTTTGCGCTTGCCGTCAGCGAGACGCAGAAAACCTCGCAGTCCCGCGTATCCAGCCCGCGCAGAATCGCCTCGATGATCGCCTGTTCGTGCATCACCCAGGCAAAGACGATGTGCTCATACGCCGTGCAGCCTAGAAAGTTGCGCAGCGTGTGAACGATGTTGTCCATCACCATGGCGCGCGTTTCCTCCGTCACCACAAACGGATCGGCAAACCAGCACCAGTCCCCGTCCAGAAACACGCAATGCGGCAGGTCGCCAAGCAGCCTGCGGCAGACCGTGGTCTTGCCCACGCCCATCGGCCCCCCGATCAGATACAGCCGCTTCATCCTTCCCGCCTCCAAATGAATTCCTGCACGGGCTAGCCGTATGCCGGCGTCCGCCGCCCGGGCTCAAAGCCCATCTTCCGGTAAAATGCCTGCGCCGCCGCGCCCCTGGGATCGTCCGCCCGGTATGTGGTCACGGTGATGTCGCCCGTCGTGTGCCCGCCAAGGAACTCGCCCAGCCCCCGCGCGACATGGCGCCTGCGGTGCGAGGCATCCACCGCCAGAAAACAGAGCTCGCCGTCCTCCCTTGAAAACAGCAGCGCCCCGATCACGTTTTCCCCCTCGCGGGCGCAAATGGCCTCGCCCCGCGCGATGCAGGAGATCACAGCGGCGCGGTGCTGATCCATCTGAAGGCCGGGAAAGTCCGCCTGCGCGGCAAGTTTCATCATGCCCTCCAAATCGGATGGGCGCGCAAAGACGGTTTCCATGCGCATGTCCTCCTCCTGTATTTTTCTTCATTATAACATCCCCGCGCGCAAAGGTACACACGTCCCTTGCATCGCCGGTTGATTGTCGCTATAATCAAAGGTAGAAACGTGGCGGACGCACAGAGCATCGCGCCCGCTGGATTCTTCAATCCGGGAGGGATGATTTTGTATTTCATTGGCATTGACCTGGGCACCTCGGCGGTCAAGCTCCTG
>CALVTV010000091.1 GCA_944363005.1 uncultured Clostridia bacterium
CCCTCCGCGAAGCGGTCAAAAAAGTAGTCAGGGAGCGTAGCGTCACCTGACGGGTTATCCCCTTAAACTCACTTTCAATCCCGCGAAGTGAAAT
The DNA here is from genome assembly GCA_944363005.1 of uncultured Clostridia bacterium. Taxonomy (GTDB): domain Bacteria; phylum Bacillota; class Clostridia; order Christensenellales; family Aristaeellaceae; genus Ventricola. Next base: position 95 of record CALVTV010000091.1, read on the forward strand.
AGTCGCGCCGCTGGGGCGCTCCTTGCGATTCCCGACGCTCCGCCGGGCTTCTTCGCCCACTGGGCGCGCCCGGCCGGGGCTTTGCGCAAATTCCCCGTTCCCGTTATACCGCTCCAAAAAAGGAAGGGAGTCCGGTGCGGCAACGCCTGACCAGACTCCCTATTGTCGCTATATGGCGGTTTGAAGCCGCTCTGCGATACGACCCGTTTCAATCATAGGGCGCTATGCGCCCTGCTCTGAAACTTGCTTTTTCTTTTTTTTGGAAAATTAGGGTACGGCGGGGCTGCCGCCCCGAGCCCCGCCTGGGGACCAGTCCCCAGACCCCATCCCCGCTTCGCGGCGGTTTAAAGGGACTTGCCTTTATTCCTCGACGCGGAAGGCATAGATGGTCGTCGTATCGTAGGTCTCGCCCGGGCGCAGCACGGTCGTTCCGATGAACTGCGAATTATTCGGGGCGTCCGGGAAGTGCTGGGTTTCCAGGCACAGGCCGCTATACGGCTCATACGTCATGCCGCCCTTACCGCCGCCCAAATGTGTCGTGCAGGCGGTATACAGCTGCACGCCCGGCTGATCGGTGATGACCTCCATCATCCGTCCGCTATCCTCATGCCAGAGGCACGCGGCCAGCGCCATCGTCTCGCCCTTGCGCAGCACGAAGTTATGGTCGTAGCCATTGGCATACACCATCTGCGCGCTCTCCTGCATCATATCCAGGCCATCGCCGAGCAGCAGGCCGTCGCGCATATCAAACGGCGTGCCCGCCACGGGCATATACGAGCCGGTGGGGATGAGCCCCGCGTCGCGCACGGGCGTAATCACGTCGCTATCGATGAGCAGCACATGGTCGCGCACGGTGCCGTGATCCTGTCCGGCGAGGTTGAAATAGGTATGGTTCGTCAGGTTACAGAGCGTCGGCTTGTCCGTCGCCGCCTGATAGCGGATGATGAGGTCACAGGCGTCGTTGAACGTGAAGGTCACGGTGACATCGAGCGTGCCGGGGAAGTTCATCTCGCCGTCGGGGCTGACGCGATGCAGGCGCAGGCTATCCTCGCCGTTACCCTCGACAGGCATGGCCTCCCACATGTGCTTGTTGAAGCCGACGGGGCCGCCGTGCAGGTGGTTCTTGCCGTTGTTGCAGGCCAGCTGATAGCTTTGGCCGTCGATGGTGAACCGGCCCTCCGCGATGCGGTTGCCATAGCGGCCGATGGTATCGCCCATGCAGCCGTGATCGGCCAGATAGCCCTCCAGCGTATCAAATCCAAGCGCTACGTCCGCCAGGTTGCCCTCGCGGTCCGGCACGAGGATCGACTGGACGATACCGCCGTAATTGAGGATGCTCACGCTGGCGCCGCCGCGGTTTTGAAGCGTGTATCGGGTGACGGGCTGGCCGTCGGGTGTGGTGCCGAACGGCGTTTGAATGATGGACATGGGAACGCCCTCCTCTTGCAGTGATATCTTTATTGTACGCCCGCGCACGCCAATGTCAAGTGCGGATTGGAATATTGATTTCTTGGGATGACTGGGGTATACTGGACATAGGCGCCCAAGCGCAGCGCTTTGGGCAAACGCAGCACACAGGAAACGAGGTTCAAGGAGGATCGTCCATGCTCTCAGATATTCAGATTGCGCAGGCCAGCACCATGCGGCCCATCGAGGAGATCGCCCGGCGCGCGGGCATTCCGGCAGAGTACGTCGAGCAATACGGCCGCTACAAGGCAAAAATCAACTACATTCCGCTCACCGAGCGCCCCATGAAGGGCAAGCTCGTGCTGGTGACGGCCATCAACCCCACGCCCGCGGGCGAGGGCAAGACGACGGTCTCCATCGGCCTGGCCGACGCGCTGAACCTGGAAGGGCAGAACGTATGCCTCGCCCTGCGCGAACCGAGCCTGGGGCCGGTGTTCGGCGTCAAGGGCGGCGCAACCGGCGGCGGTTATGCGCAGGTTGTGCCGATGGAGGACATCAACCTGCACTTTACCGGCGACCTGCACGCCATCACCGCGGCGAACAACCTGATTGCCGCCATGGTGGACAACAGCATCCAGCAGGGCAACCCGCTGGGCATTGACCCGCGGCGTGTGAGCTGGAAGCGCTGCATGGACATGAACGACCGCCAGCTGCGCAACCTCATCGACGGCCTCGGCGGCAAGGCGAACGGCACCCCGCGCGAGGACGGCTTTGACATCACCACCGCCAGCGAGATCATGGCGACGCTCTGCCTGGCCTCCTCGATTGCGGACCTGAAGGCGCGGCTTGCGCGCATCGTCGTCGCGCGCACTTTCGACGACAAGCCCGTGACCGCGGGCGATATTCACGCGCAGGGCGCGGCGGCGGCCCTTCTGCGCGACGCGCTCCGCCCGAACCTGGTGCAGACGCTCATCGGCACGCCCGCGTTTGTGCATGGCGGCCCGTTTGCCAACATCGCGCACGGCTGCAACACCGTCATCGCGACGCAGACCGCGCTGCGGCTGGCGGATGTAGTCGTCACTGAAGCGGGCTTCGGCGCGGACCTTGGCGCGGAGAAGTTCATCGACATCAAGTGCCGCATGGCGGGCCTGACGCCCAGCGCGGTGGTGCTGGTGGCGACGGTACGCGCGCTCAAGAGCCACGGCGGCGTGGCCAAGGCCGACCTAGGCACGGAGAACCTGGACGCGCTTGCCGCGGGCCTTGCCAACCTGAGCCGCCACCTGCGCAATATCCGCGAGGTCTGGGGCCTGCGCCCGGTCGTCGCGCTCAACCGCTTCACCAGCGATACCGACGCCGAAATCGCGCTCGTGCGCGAGGCCGCCGCGAAGATGGGCGCGCAGGTTGCGCTGTGCGAGGTCTGGGCCCAGGGCGGCGAAGGCGGCCGCGACCTGGCAAAGCTTGTGATGAAGGAAATCGAAAACGCCACGCCGGAGACGTTCTCCTTCACCTATCCGGACGACATGGGCCTTTGCGATAAGATCCGCGCCGTTGCCACGCGCATTTACGGCGCCAAGGATGTCTCCTTCGCCCCGGCCGCGCTCAAGACCATCCGCCAGCTCGAGGACGAGGGCTGCCGGAATATGCCGGTATGCATCGCCAAGACGCAGTATTCCTTCTCGGATGATCCCAAGAAGCTGGGCGCGCCGGAGGGCTTCACGCTCTCCATCCGTCAGGTGCGCGTGAGCGCGGGCGCGGGCTTTGTGGTCGCGCTCTCGGGCGATATCATGACGATGCCGGGCCTGCCCAAGGTGCCCGCCGCCG
>CALVTV010000092.1 GCA_944363005.1 uncultured Clostridia bacterium
ATGCCTTCCATCGCCTCAAGCATGAGGGAGGCCACCGCGTTCAGTCGTTCATCCAGATGCATTGCTTTCCCCTTTCTGCCGCCAAACTGCAGCCCGTAGACAAAAGAAGGAACGCAGACCTCCACGTTCCTCCCAATTGATTTTCCGTTTATTCGAGATAATCCTTGAGCTTTTTGCTGCGGCTCGGATGACGCAGTTTGCGCAGCGCCTTGGCCTCGATCTGGCGAATGCGTTCGCGGGTGACGTTGAACTCCTGGCCCACCTCTTCCAGCGTGCGCTGGCGTCCATCCTCCAGGCCGAAGCGCAGGGACAGAACCTTCTTCTCGCGCGGGGTCAGCGTATCGAGCACGCCCATGAGCTGTTCCTTCATCAGCGTGAAGGAAGCGGCCTCTGCGGGCGGCGGCGCGTCGTCGTCCTGAATAAAGTCGCCCAGGTGCGAGTCCTCTTCCTCGCCAATCGGCGTCTCCAGCGACACGGGCTCCTGCGCGATCTTTACGATCTCCCGGACCTTCTCCACGCTGATGCCCATCGCCTCTGCGATCTCTTCGGGCTGCGGCTCGCGGCCCTTTTCCTGAAGCAGCTGGCGGCTGACGCGAATGAGTTTGTTGATCGTCTCCACCATGTGCACGGGAATGCGAATGGTGCGCGCCTGATCGGCAATCGCTCTGGTGATCGCCTGGCGAATCCACCACGTCGCATAGGTAGAAAACTTGAAGCCCTTGGTGTAATCGAACTTTTCGACCGCCTTGATCAAGCCGAGGTTGCCCTCCTGAATCAAATCGAGAAAGAGCATCCCGAGGCCCACATACCGCTTGGCGATAGAAACAACCAGGCGCAGATTGGCTTCCGCGAGCTTTTTCTTGGCAGCTTCGGCCTCTTCGCCGCCCTCAAGCATCTTCTTGGCAATTTCAATCTCTTCCTCCGCCGTCAGCAGCGGAACCTTGCCAATTTCCTTGAGGTTCATGCGCACCGGGTCATCGATGCTGATTCCCTCGGGGACGGACAGGTCCAAATCTGCGTCCCCAACACCGGGAATCACATTCGCCGCCTCGTCCTCCGAGGCATTGATCACATTGATTCCCTCGGCCTCCAGCGTTTCAAACACCGCGTCAATCGCGTCCGCGTCGATATCCAGTTCGCTGAGCTTATTCATCACATCCTGATAGGTGAGCGCCTTTTTCTCGTTCTTGGCGAGATCCAGGATCTCCTTCACCTTTTTCTGTGCCTGCTCGCGTGTCAATGCCATTCAGACGTCATTCCTTTCTTCCGGCGGTCTGTCTTTCCTTCATCAATTCCTGTATCTGCAAAAGTACGCTGCGCTTTTCTTCTCCTTGAAGCTGCATCACTTGCCGCTGAAGCGCCGCGATTTTCTCTTCGATTCGCTTTTTATGCAGGATGCGCAAACAGTCGCCCGTCATGCGCAATTCTTCCTCACCGTGCGCGCCACTGTCCTGCGTGAGAACGCTAGCCGCACGCGCGCGCTGCTCCTCGTCGTCCATCTCCTCGAGAATCGCGCCCGGCGTCATGCCCGAGAGGAGTTTCTCGGCCAGCATGCGACGCTCTGGCGAGATAAAATCCTCCGCGGAAATCACACCCGCTTCCACGCGCCCTTCGCTGAGCAGCTGAAGCAGGCGCTTTTCCGCGGCCGCGGTTTCCGTATCCACGCCCTCGTTCTTGGTTTCAAGCGGGCGGGCCGCATGCCGGTAAACCGGCTGCTTGCTCTGTTCAATCATTTCCGTGTGGCCAATCTGCGCCAACAGAACCTCTCTGGAAAAGCCCGTGGCCACCATCAGACGCTTGACATGGTTTTCCAGCTCCACCGGCTCCCGCACTTTGGAAAGGAACTTGGCACACGCGATGGCGTAGGCCGTTCGTCCCTCCTGCGTGGACATGTCATGCGCGGAAAGCTCCTGCTTCATACGATAGGTCGTGGCATCCATGGGTTCAAGGGTTTCAAACCCCTCAAGCCCCCGGGCGCGAATGAACTCATCCGGGTCCATGCCGTCCGGAAAATCCAACACTCGCGCGCGCACGCCTTCCTCGTCAAAGATATCCAGTGCGCGCAAGATCGCATGCTGTCCGGCAGCGTCGCCGTCGTAGGATACCCAGATTTCAGGCGCATACCGCTTGAGCAAACGCGCTTGTTCAAGGGTCAATGCCGTGCCCAGTGTCGCGCAAACGCCGACAACCCCGCATTGCACGAGCGCCACTACGTCCATATATCCTTCCACAAGGATTACCCGGCGCAAATTCCGTTGTTTTTTCAGCAAATTCGCCGCGAACACACCCAAGCGCTTGTTGAATACCGGCGTATCGCCCGTATTGAGATACTTGGGCTTGGCGTCCCCGAGCGCACGCCCGCCAAAGCCGAGCACGCGCCCCTGGGCATCGATGATCGGGAAAATCGCCCGCTGCCGGAACATGTCGTATATACGGCCGTCGCGCTTGACGCTGATGCCCGCCTTGACCAGTTCATCTTCGGTGAACCCCTGTTCGAGCAGCGCTTTTGTCGCGCCGTCGCTTCGGGCTGGCGTTGACCCCAGGCCAAAGACGCGAATGGTGGCGTCATCCACCCCGCGCCCATGCAGATAAGCCAGGATCGGTTCATTTTCACTCTTCCAAAGCTGACTGTGGTAAAAGCGAGCGCACTGGCGGTTCGCCTCGTAGATCCGCTCCTTCTCGCTGCGGCTGATTCCCTCCTGACGCTCCCCGGTCATCTCCGGAAGCGCCAGATGCACCTGTTCGGCAAGCAGTGTCACAGCTTCCCGGAACTCCATGTGCTCCATTTCCATCACGAATGTGATCGCGCTGCCTCCCGCGTGGCAACCGAAGCAATAATACATCTGCCGCTGGGGATTGACAGAAAAGGAAGCCGTCTTTTCCCCGTGAAACGGGCAAAGCCCCCAATACCGTCCGCCCTTGGGCGTGAGCTGCACATAGCGGGAGACAACCTGAACGATGTCGGCGCGATCGCGCAGTTCATCGAGCCAAGCTTGAGGAAACCTGCCTGCCAACGCCATTCACCGTCCTACTCTTTTTCGCCGCTTTTTCGCATATTCCTGCATCATTCATGCAGTTTTTTCGTTTCATTGCCATTGAATTCACCCTATTCCGTCAAAAAACGGCGGAATAAACAATTTTTGATACGTTTTTACCGCGTATGCATCCGTCATGCAGGCCACGTAATCGCAAACCGCACGCTGCGTACCCTCGCGAAACGCAATTTCCAAATACTCATTGGGGAGTTGCTGCGGATGTTCCATATAGTGCCCCACCAGTTCGGTCACAATATGCCGGGTCTTTTGGCATTCGTTGGCCGCCCAGTCGCGCGAATACACCCGTTCAAACATGAACGAACGCAGTTCCATCAAAGCGTCCCAGACATCGTCTTCCATGCTCACTTGGTTTTGATCCATCGAGTGGCGAACGACGCTCTCAATCATCGTGCCCACGCGCTCGCCGTGCGACTCGCCCAGCAAGCGAATGGCGTGTTGCGGCAAATCCTGCGCGCGCAGGACTCCCGCCCGAATGGCATCGTCGATGTCGTGATTGATGTAAGCAATGCGGTCGGCCAGGTGAACGCAGCAACCTTCAAGCGTCTGCGGTCGGACCTTGCCGGAGTGATGCTCGATACCGTCGCGCACCTCCCAGGTTAAATTGAGACCGTCGCCTCCATTTTCAAGCACTTCAACCACCCGCCGGCTCTGCACGCGGTGTTCAAACCCGCCTTCAATGATGCGGTCAAGCGCATCTTCTCCAGCGTGTCCGAACGGCGTGTGCCCCAAGTCGTGCCCCATAGCGATGGCTTCAGCCAGATCTTCGTTGAGCCGAAGCGCGCGCGCAAGGGTTCGGGCCACCTGCGTGACCTCCAGCGTATGCGTCAGCCGCGTGCGGTAATGATCGCCCTGCGGCGAGAGGAAGACCTGCGTTTTCCCCTTGAGGCGGCGAAACGACTTGCAGTGCAGAATCCTGTCGCGATCCCGCTGAAACGCAGTTCGCATATCGTCCGGCGAAATCGGACGTTCGCGCCCTCTGGTTTCACTGCTCAACTTGGCATAGGGGCTGAGTGTCGCGCGTTCCTGCGCTTCCAATCGTTCCCGAATTGTCATGTTCGACGCCTCCCCTCTTGAAAAAAACCGTATGCTAAATCAATTCGACATCTTTTTTCAAAAGCCTTTCTCTTCAAAATAAACTGGCACAAAAAAACGGGCCCGGATGGCCCGTTGGTAGGCTATGCGATGCGCTTGAATGCCGCTTTAACCGGCGGGCATCCTTCGAAAAGTCCGCTCAACCATAATAATGGAACATCAGCAGATCCCCCTGGCGAACGCGAACCACTGCCTCGTCCTGCGTGACCACGTTGCTCACACCCAGCGGATAGTCCGAATGAAGCGCATGCTCTGTGAGCGGGTAATGAAACCCCTCAAGCGTCACGCCGTACGCATCGCCCAGCGGCACAAACGACACGGTGTCCCCGCGAGCGCCGTGCAGCACAGCTTCGCCACACACGCGCGTGATGCGCACTTTCTCCGAGAGAACCTCGCAGAAAACGCCCTGACGGTGCGCGCGCACCAGCAACATGAGGTTTGCCAGCGCGTGATCCATTCGGCCGCCGAGCGCCCCAAGCAGCGTAATATGCGTAGCGCCCCGCGCCACAGCGGTATCCAGCGCATGCACGCCGTCCGTGTCGTCCTTTTCGCATTGGAGGCGCTCCTGCGGAACGCCGTCGTAGCAGGCCAGCACGCTTGGTTCGATGGAATCCATGTCTCCAATCAGCAGGTCCGGGGAAAGCCCCGCGGCGTGAAACGGTGCCAACCCGCGGTCCGCCGCCACGCACAGCTCTGCATTCTGCATGCAGGCGCGCAAAAGCGTCTCGCCCGGTGCATCGCCCCCGAGCACGATTACCGCCCGCATGCCCGGGCCTCCTCCATCACGGCGGCGACCACCTGCGCGGGATCTTTCGCCCGGAACAGCCCCGTACCCATGACCAGCACATCCGCGCCGGCCGCCAGCACGCGCCCCGCATTCTCCTGCTTGACGCCGCCATCCACTTCCAGCCGGATTGGCCTGCCGCAACGGTCGATCATCTCCCGCAGCACGGGCAGCTTCTCCACGCAATCCTGCATCATGCCCTGACCGCCGAATCCCGGTTCCACCGTCATCACCAGCACAAGATCGCACAGCGGCAGAAGCGCCTCAATGGCCTGCGGCGGGGTTTTCGGTTTGATGCAGATGCCTGCCTGCTTGCCTTGCGCGCGTATCGCACGCAGTGTCTGCTCCGGGTCGTCCTCCGCTTCCACGTGCACGGTGATTAAATCCGATCCCGCCTGCGCATACGCCTTGACGTAATCAAGCGGATGACTGAGCATCAGATGCACATCCAGGAACAGCGAGGTCTGACGGCGAATCGCCGCCACAAAGTCCGGGCCAAAGCTGATATTGGGCACAAAATGGCCGTCCATGTGGTCAAGATGCAGCCACCGAATGCCAAGCTGTTCCACCTTTTTGACCTCATCGCCCAGATGCAGCAAATCAGCGCCCAATACCGAAGGGGACAAATCCATCATACGTAACGTCCTTTCCATTTTTCACGCACTTCGCCCAGAAGCGTCCGGTAACGCTGCCAACGCTCCGCGCTCAGTTCCCCGCGATCAACCGCAGCATGCACAGCGCATCCCGGCTCCCGGTCGTGCAAGCATGGCTGAAACCGGCAGGCTCCTGCCAACGCGTTGTACTCCGGATAGAGCTCGGCAAATACCTCCGGTTCCATGCCCTGCTCCATCTCCAGCAAGCTGAATCCGGGCGTATCCAGCACATACATGCCGTCGAGTATCATCATCTCCGCGCGCCGGGTCGTGTGCCGGCCGCGATCCGTCTTGCGGCTCAGTCCGCCGGTCTCCAGCGAAAGGCCAAAGAGCGCATTGAGCAGCGAGCTCTTTCCAACGGCCGACTGCCCGGCCAGGCACGTCACCTTCCCGCGCATCGCCTCGCGCAGCGCTTCAATTCCCTCGCCGGTATGCGCGCTCACGGAAAACACCCGGAGTTGTGTGCCCGCATATTCCTTCCGGATGCGTTCAGCGAGGTCGCTGCCCAAATCAATCTTATTGACGCACAGTGCCGGGATCATCCTCTCGCGTGTGGCGCGCAGGATGAGCTTGTCGCAAAGCAGCAAATCCGGAGCGGGAACGCTGGCCACAACCAGCATCAACATGTCCACATTGGCCACACTCGGCCGGATCAACATGCTCTTTCTCGGCAAAATCTCCTCCAGCCAGCCGTTTTCCTCCCCCTGTCCGGGCGAAAAGCGAACCCGGTCGCCCACCATGGGCGTCAGCTTCTGATGGCGCAGTTTCTTCTGCGCGCGCAGCGTGTACTCCTGCCCATCCTCTTCGGCGAGCACGGTGTAAAAACTTCCGATTCCCCGCAATATGCTTCCAACCATACGTTCCCTTCGCGGGGGATGCGCCCCGCACGCCTTGTCATTGCAGAACGGCTGTCGCTTCGCCGGCAAATCCGCCGTCCAGATATGTCCTCCAGGTCATCACGCCGCTCTGTTCACTGCGCAGCATCACCTGAATCTCTTCCTCGCCCGGCGTGGTCAGCGTCGCCGCGTACATGTCGCTCTCCTTGCCGTCTTCGCCAACCAGCGTAACGCGCACGCTGATGCCCTCCTCGGGCACCTGCACATTGACCGTAACCGTCGCGGAATACTTGCGCTTGTCGTAGTAGCCCACCGTCATCTCAAGCGTGGTGCCCGGAAGCACTTCCGTGAACTTTTCTATCGATTGGCTGAGGACCACGCCGTCCTGTGCCGCTGTGTTCACCGTCTCATAGGTAATCATGCCGCAGGTCAACCCGACCGTGGACATGCGTTCCAGCGCCTCTTCTTCGCGCTGACCGACCAGTTCGGGCACAACCACCCGTCCGCCGGATACCGTCAGGTCAACGGAACTGCCCAGCTGTGTGCTCGTTCCCGCCTGAGGATTTTGGGCGACGACCGAACCGCGCATCATTGTGCTGGGTACGACTTCGATCTCTCCAAGCACAAATCCCTGCCCGATCAGCGTATTGATCGCCTCTTCCTGCGTCATGCCCACCAGGCGCTGCACAGAAACCTTATCGCTTCCGCGAGAGATCGTCAGATTGACGGTATTCCCCCGGCGCACTCGGGTTTGAGATTGCGGGGACTGGAGGGCGACGTACCCCTCCGGCATGTCACTATACGCGTAATCGACGGCGCCTTTCAAACCCGCGCTTTCAATCAGGCGCAGGGCCGTATTCTCATCAAGTCCCTCCAGATTCGGCATGCGCGTATAGACGAACATGGCGTTATAAAGCTGAAAACCTGCCGCTGTGATGGCAGCCAGCAATACGACAGCGATGATGACCGTCGTAATTCTGGAAGCCAGCGCATGCTTGCGGCGATGCTCACGCAGATCCTCAATGACCTGACGCGGCCGGTCGCCTCTCGTCTGGAGCATGAACGTTCCTTCCGGATGGCGCAATGCCCTGCGCAGATCACGAATCATGACCTCCGCGTTCTGATAGCGATCCTGGGGTTTCTTTTGCAGCGCTTTTTTGACAATCAATTCCACCGCGCGGCAAACTTCCGCTTCCTGCTCGATGGGCTGTGGTTCTTCCATGAGATGCTTCATGGCGACGGATACCGCCGTCTCTCCCTCGAAAGGCACATGTCCGGTCAGCATCTCATAGAGGATGACGCCGACGGAATACAGATCCGAAGCGGCGGTTGCTTTCATTCCCTTCGCCTGTTCGGGGGAAAAATAGTGGACCGATCCCATCACATTGCCCTCAGAGGTCAACGTTCGGGTATCCGCCATGCCCGCGATACCAAAGTCGCCAATCTTGACCTGACCGCTGCGGCCAATCATGATGTTTTGCGGCTTGACATCGCGATGCACAATGCCGCGCTGATGCGCATGAGAAAGCGCCGCGAGGATTTGCAGCGTATAACGAACGGCCTGTCCCTGATTGATCGGGCCGTTTTCCGTGATGATCTCCTTGAGCGTCCTGCCGTCTACATACTCCAGCGCAATGAAGGATACACCGCCGGAAACGCCCGCATCGATCAGGTTGACGACATTGGGATGGCTCAGCTTGCGGCAGACTACAGCCTCCCGCTTGAAGCGTTCCTTGTATTCCGGATCATCCTCATATTCCTCGCGCAGCACCTTGAGCGCTACCGTCTGATGGCTGCGCAGGTCGAAAGCCCGGTAGACAATCGCCATGCCGCCCCGGCCCACAATGTCCTCCACACGAAAGCGCCGCCCGATGATTTTGCCGATCAATCTGGATTCCACGCGGCGCCCTCCTTCCCCGTGCACAAAATGAGCGTCACGTTGTCCCGGCCGCCCGCCTCAAGCGCCATCGCAATCAGCCGGTCAGCCGCCGCTTCCAGCGGGTTTTCCATGAGCGTTTTTCGGATGTCCTCGTCGGACACCATGCTGGTCAATCCATCTGTACAGAGTAAAAACAGGTCGTGCTCCTGCACATCCGTCACCAGCAAATCCGGTTCGTTGTCGCCGTGCGTCCCCAGGGCGCGCGTGATGATGTTGCGCCGGGAATGCGTGCGCGCCTGTTCCCGCGTGATCAGTCCGGCACGCACGAGCTCTTCAACCAGGGAGTGATCCTGCGTGATCTGCTCGAGTTGTCCATCGCGCAGCCGGTAAATGCGGCTGTCTCCCACATGCGCAATATAGACGTAATTCTGACCGCGCCAGAGCACGGAAAGCGTCGTGCCCATGCCCGTACATTCCGCATGGCTTTGGGCCCGTTCAAAGATGGACTGATGCGCCGCAGCAACGGCGTCCTTGAGCGCCGCAATTCCCGGATTCTGGCTCGCCATCCTTTTGACGGCATCAATGGCCATTTTGCTGGCCACTTCGCCCGCCAGGTGACCGCCCATGCCGTCCGCTACAGCAAATACGGCCCTTTGCTCGTCAAACCAAGCCGCATCCTCATTCTGTTTGCGCAGCTTGCCGATATCCGTTCTCAGCGTCGCAGCCACGGTCATCCTCCTTCCCAGTGCCATCCCACCGGCGGTTTATTGCTCATCCTGCTCGCGCAGGTAACGCCTGCGAAGCTGGCCGCATGCGCCTTCGATGTCGTCCCCCATCTCGCGCCGCCGGGTGACGGAGATGTTGTGTTGTTCCAAAGTCTTGCGGAATGCATCCACCTCGCGCTCACTGACGCCGGTCAAACCGCGTTCCGGAACGCTGTTGAGCGGAATGAGGTTGACATGGCACTGCATGCCGCGCAGCCTTGCGGCCAGTTCAACCGCCTGTTCCGGCGATGCGTTGATTCCATGCACAAGCGCGTATTCAAAGATCACGCGCCTTCCGGTCTTTTCGATATAATACCGGCAGGCGTCAAGCGTTTCTTCGATCGTGTACGCGTTGGCCACAGGCATCAGCCGCTTGCGAACCGCATCGTTTGGCGCATGCAGGGAAAGCGAAAGCGTGACCGGAAGTTCCTCCAGGGCAAACCTTCGCATATTGGGCACCAGACCGCACGTGGAAAGCGACACACTGCGCATGCCGATGCACAGCCCGCCTTCCATGCGCAAAAGGCGCAGGAACTTGACTACATTGTCGTAATTGTCAAAAGGTTCCCCGCTACCCATCAGCACGACGTTGCCAACCTTCTGCTCCTGAGGCGCCAGAACGCCGTTGGCGCAGACAATTTGCCCCAGGATTTCGCCCGGGGTGAGGCTGCGCGCGCAGCCATCGAGCGTGGAAGCGCAAAACGCACAGCCCATGCGGCAGCCCACCTGCGTGGACACGCAGAGCGTGTTGCCGTATTTGTAGCGCATCAGCACGCCTTCGATGACATGCCCGTCATGCAGGCGATAGAGCAGTTTGATCGTGCCGTCGAGCTTGGAGGTGATCGTCTCGAGCACCTGAACGGGATTGTCCAAACAGCGCTCGCTGAGCGTCTCTCGCAACGCCTTGGGCAAATTGCTCATCTGGGCAAACGGCACGCCCTGATGCAGCCAGGCAAACACCTGCTTGGCCCGAAAGGCTGGCTGCCCCAATTCCTTCAGATAAACGCCCAGCTCCTCGGGCGACATGCTCAAAAGCTGCGTCTTCATCATGCCTTCACCCTGCGCAACCGGCAGACATAGAACCCGTCCGTGCCATCCCGATGCGCAAACATCTGCAAGCCGGTCTGCGTTTCATGCGCAGCCAGAGCCGGCGGAAGTTCGCCGCCCATCGGGAAAACCTCGTACTCCGGGTGGCGTTCAAGGAACGCGCTCACCTGCTGCTGATTTTCCATGGGCAGAATTGAGCAGGTGGAATACACCAGCGTGCCCCCAACCTTGACCATCGGCGCGACGGCGTCCAGGATTTCCGCCTGCATGCGGCAAAGCGCCGCAACACCCGCTTCGCTGACGCGATACTTGACGTCCGGTTTTTCCAACATGACGCCCGTACCCGAACAAGGCGCATCCACCAGCGCAGCGTCCAATGTCATCGCCACCTCCGGGCGCGGTGCCGCCTCATCCTTGACGGCCGGGCGCACGTTTTCAAGCTTCAGGCGGTTGACCGTCCCGCGGATCAGATCGACACGGTGCGCATGCGTATCCCAGGCATACACGCGGCCCGTATCCTGCATCATCTCGCTGAGCACAGCCGTCTTGCCGCCCGGCGCAGCGCAGGCATCGAGCACCGTCTGACCGGGCTTGGCGCCCACCATGCGCGCCGCAAGTACGGAGCTTTCCCCCTGAATGGTGAACAGTCCGTTCTGGAACGCACGCATGCGCGTCAGATCCCCGGCCTGTTTGACCTTGTAGGTGCCGGGCAGAAGTCCCGGAGAGAATTCCAATTCGCTGTCCGCCAGCAGCGCGCGCAGACGCGCATCGTCGCAGCGCAGCCCATTCACGCGCACCGTCACGCTGCGGTCCTTGGGCCTGTAGCGCAGGATTTCCAGCGTCTCATGCTCTCCGTAAGCGTCCACAAGCATGCGCACCAATTCACGCGGCGCGCTGAACATGACGGAAAGATACCGGATCGGGTCCTCCTGCGGCTTGGGGAACTGCACGCTGTCCTTGCCGCGGATCATGTTGCGCAATACGGCATTCGTCAGCCCCGTGAGCGCTTCCAATCCCATCGCGCGTGTGAGGCTGACCGACTCGTCCACGGCCGCCATATCCGGTACGCGATCCAGATAAAACAGCTGATACGCGCCCATGCGCAGAATTTCGCGCACCGTCGGGTCGATCTCCTTGTCCCCTTCCAGGAACTGATCGATTCGCCAGTCGAGCGTCAGACGGTTTTCCAGCGTTCCATAGACCAGTTGCGTCACAAAGGCGCGGTCGCGCTGTCCGAGTGCCGCCTGCGCCAGACGCTTGTCCAGCGCCAAAGAGGCATAGGCGTCCGAACGGCTCACATCCAACAGTGTCTCCAGCGCAACGCGCCGGGGCGCGATGTTGGGCGCATGCTCCCTGCGCGGCGCAAACTGCTTCTCGCCAAACGAAGGCTTTCCATCGCGCGGCGCATATTTCTTCTCGCCAAACGACGGCTTTCCGTCGCGCGGCGCAAACTTCTTCTCGCCAAACGAAGGCTTTCCGTCGCGCGGCACAAACTTCTTCTCTCCAAACGATGGCTTTCCATCGTGCGGCGCAAACTTCTTCTCGCCGCCACGCGCAACGGGCCGCTTACCCGTCTCTCTTCTCGGACGGAATCCGCCATCACGTCCCCGATTGTCGCTCATCGTATCTCCTCAGTCTTTCCCAGGCAGACGCCTGTATCGATCCGGTGTCCGCGCAGATAATCGCGCGCTTGCATGCGCTTTGCGCCCGGCATTTGAATCTGTGTCATTTCGAGTATCGCGTCCCCGCAGGCAACGGTCAACCCGTTTTTCGCATCAGCGCTGAGCACGGTGCCCGGCGCATGCCCGTCATTCTGGCCGCATGCCCGAACTTCAAAAACCTTCATGGTTTCGCCGCCGTACGTCGTAAACGCGCCCGGCCACGGCGTCACGCCGCGCACCAGGTTGTCGATCGCCGTAGCTCCGGCCTGCCAGTCGATGCGGCCCGTCTCCTTTTCGAGTTTGGGTTCGTAGGTCGCCTCGTCGGGATTCTGCGGCGTGCGCACCAGCTTGCCCTGTTCAAGCGCGCGCAGTGTCTGAATCAGCAGCTCCGCACCCAGTTGCGACAGGCGCTCGCTGAGTTCTCCGGCGGTTTCCGTCGCGCCGATCGGCGTTTCGCTGCGAAGGAGCATGTCCCCCGTGTCCATCCCGCGGTCGGTGAGCATGGTTGTCACACCCGTCACCGCATCGCCCTGCATGATGCTCCAGTTGATCGGCGCACTGCCGCGATGCCTCGGCAGGAGCGACGCATGCACATTGACTGTACCCAACGGTGGGATGTCCAGAATCTCCTGAGAGAGCAGCTGGCCGAAGGCCGCCGTCACGCACAGATCCGGCGCAAGCTCGCGCAGCATCTGTACGCCTTCCGGCCTCTTGATGCGCTCGGGCTGAAAGACGGGGATGCCTAGCGCCAGGGCAGTCTCCTTGACCGGGCAAGCCGCGAGCTTGTGCCCGCGCCCCTTTGGCCTGTCGGGCTGGCAAAACACGCCCACAACCTCATACCCCGACTCCACCAGCGCGCGCAAGGACGGCACGGCAAACTCCGGCGTGCCCATAAACGCGATTCTCACTCTTCGTCCTCCGTCTCCTCTTCGTCCTCGAAGATCTCCCGGGACATGATATCCACATACATCTTTCCGTCCAAATGATCCGTCTCGTGCATGATGCAGCGGGCAAGCAGTTCC
>CALVTV010000093.1 GCA_944363005.1 uncultured Clostridia bacterium
CAATTCTCTTGCCAGGCATCGGCCACGGCAGAGGACAACGGTATTTTTCACCTTTGCCGAAGCTGCCGCCGGCTGCATGCGGTTTTGCAATCCCTGCTTGGACCTGGCGTCAAGCCTGCTTTTCCGGCAGATACTGCGCGTTGACGATGTCCAGTTCAGTGTTGAGCGGCTACCCGCGATCGAAGGCTACGATGTTGTGATAGATGTAGTTGACCATGTTGATGTCGTTGTCCTTGGTGTTGCCGCCTGCATGCGCACTGGCCACCACGTTGTCCAGCGTCAGCAGCGGATGGTCGGGGGGAAGCGGTTCTTTCTCGTACGTATCCAGACCCGCTGTCGCGATCGTTCCGTTTTGCAGCGCTTGGACCAGCGCCGCCTCCTGCACGATCGGGCCACGCGCCGTGTTGATGAGCATGGCCGTCGGCTTCATCCGGCGCAGCTCCGCCTCGCCGATCATGCCGCGCGTTGTCTCGTCGAGCGGGCAATGAATGGAGAAAATGTCGCTCTGCGCGAGCAATGTGTCCATATCCACAAAGCGATAGCCGAAGCGCTCCTCTTGCTCCGTTTGGCGTACGATATCATAATAGATGACGTTCGCGCCAAAGGCCGTGGCCAGCGCCGCAACCTTTTTTCCGATATGGCCCAAGCCCAGAATACCCACAGTTTTGCCGCGAATCATGAACGACCGGCCGAAGTATTCCGTGCGCGGCCAATGCCCCCTGCGCAGGTCCCGGTTGATCTGCAACAGATTGCGGTAACCCGCCAGCATCAGCATGATCGCCAGTTCGGCCACTATGCCGGAATTGACGCCCGGACAGGTGGCAATCGGAATGCCTCGTTCTCCCCAGGCCTTCAAATCGACGTGATCAAATCCCGCGCCCCAGCGCTGCCAGAACCGGACATGCGGCGTATGGTGAATGATTTCCGGATCAATGTCCAGCCTGGATATCAGGTACTCACAGTCCGCCAGCTTGTCATACGCATCCGGGGAAAGCGCATCCACCAGCTCAAACCCCTCCGGCACGTTTTCATGCAGCGTGTTGTACGCGCCCGGAAAATAAATGCCGACCAAACCGATTTTCTTCATTTCTTTTGCCTCTTTCCGCTTTCAGGGAAAAAGCCGCCCGACTTTCCCGCTTTGCCAATAGGGCAAGCGATGGCCGGACGGCCTTTCGCATTACTCCAATACGCCTACCTCGCGATAATAGCGCGCCGCGCCCTCATGAATCGGCACACCGGCCACATCGGTGCACGCTTCTTCGAGGCTGGCCGCGCGCAACGCCGCGTGCGTATCCGTCAACATACCCCAGTTCTCCCAGAAGACCTTCGTCATCTGGTAGACGGTCTCCTCATCGACATCCGCCGTGATGAACAGCGTGAGCTTGACCGCGGACGTCGGCACATCCTCATCCTGTCCGGCGTACGTGCCCGCAGGAATGGTGTAGCTGGCGTACCATGGGCTGTCCACCTTCAAAGCCTCGACGGTCTCTTCCGGAATCGGAAGAAGCTTCGCGTCCGTCGTCGTCATGATCTGCGTAACCGCCGCATTTGGCGTGCCCGCCATGACCCATACGCCCTCAAGCTGCTTGTTGCTGATCGCGTCCGCCGACTCGGAGGTGCCCATGTACTCCGCCTGAATGTCGTCGAGGGTCTTTCCAAACACCGCCAAGTGCATGGCCGCTTCGTCAACGGTAGTCGATCCCGCCGCACCAATGGAGATGCGATGGCCAGCCAGATCTTCCAGCGACTCAATGCCGCTGGCCTCGGTCACCACGACCTGATTCGGATTGAGATACAGGCCGGCGAAAATGCGAAGATTTTCGTTCGCGTATCCCTCGAAGCTGGCCAGCCCCTGTTGCGCCTGATAGACGAGGTTGGCATTGGCAATGCCGATCTGCGCCTCGCCATCATACGCCTGGTTCAGGTTATCGATACCGCCGCCGGAAGGTGTCGCCGTCGCGCGCATGCCCTCGATGTTGTCGTTCCAAAGCTGGCAGATCGTCGCGCTGATCGGGTAAAAGGTCGAAGACGTACCGGCGGTCACGAAGTTGATATCCGCTGCCATCGCAACGGACGCGCATGCCAGCAGCGCTGCACACACGATGAGTGCAAGTCCTTTTTTCATAAGGGGGTCTCCTCTCTTTTTTGCAATATGCGATCCGAACAAAGGGGCCCTTCGTTCAGGTCAATCCGTCATTCAGGCTGTTAACGGCCGGATTTTGGCGAGCACCAGACGGTTCAGCGCAACCTCTGCCACGATGAGCACCAAACCGATGATATCCGTGATGACCGTCGGGTTGACGAAAAGCAAACCGCCGGCAATCAGCATGCCGCGTCCCAGCAGGCGCAGCGCGGTCGCACCATGGCTATAACGCTCCAGCGGCAGGCCGGAAAGGCCATGCGCTACCGCCAATACGCCCACAGAAGCCGTCACAAAGCAGCGAATTGTCAAGCTCAGCGCCGTACCTTCCACGCTGCCGAAGAGCAGCACGGGATTGTCCAGGAAGAAAAACGGCACAATAAAGCCCGCCACGCCCAGACGCATCGCAATCAGGGACGTCTTGGTCATATTGCTGTCCGCGATGCCCGCGGCGACGTACGAGCTCATGGCCACAGGCGGCGTAATGTTGGACAGGCAAGCGTAAATGAGGCAGAACATATTGGCCGCCATTTCCGTCGCGCCCACGCCGCGCAGCACCGGCACCGCAACCGCGTACACAATCACGTACGCCGCCACGCCCGGTACGCCCATGCCCAGAATGATGGACATGATCATCACCATCAAACCGCCGAGGAACAGATGCCCGTTTCCAACCACCTTGAGAATCATGTTGCCAAAGTTGAGACCCAGGCTGGTCATGTTGACCGAACCGATGATGACGCCGATAATGATGCAGCTGATGCCCACGCCCACCGCACTGCGGCTGCCTTCAACCGTCGCTTTGACGATGGTGTCCAGGCTCATGCGCGTCTCCTTGCGCAGCCACGAGACGGGAATCGTCACAAAGATTGCAGCGATCGCGGCAAACAAGGGAGTATACCCGGCAAACATGAGCACGAGCAGCACGACCAGCGGAATCAACAAATGCCCTCGTGCGCGCATGACCGCCGCGGCTTGCGGAATGTTTTCCGGCGACAGACCGGAAAGGCCGAGGCGTTTCGCCTCCAGATGGACGGAATAGATCAGGGACAAGTAATACAGGAACGCCGGAATGGCCGCCGCCAGCATCACCTGCGTATAATTGACGCACATGAACTCCGCCATAACGAATCCGACCGCGCCCATGATTGGCGGCGTGAACTGTCCGCCGGTGGAGGCCACGGCTTCTACCGCAGCAGCGAAATCCTTCTTATAACCGGTTTTCTTCATCAGCGGAATGGTGATCGTGCCGGTCGTCGCCACATTGGCGATGGCAGAACCATTGATCATGCCCATGAGTGCAGAAGCGATGACCGCCACTTTTGCAGGGCCACCCGGCGTACGGCCCACGAGCGTGAGCGCAATGTCATTGATGAACTGCGAAAACCCGCTGTATTTCAAAAAAGCGCCAAAGAGCACGAATACAAAAATGTACGTCGCGGAAACGCCAGCGCCCGTGCCCAAAATGCCATTGGTATCCCAAACAAGCGCCTTAATCACGCGCTTCAGCGTAAATGCACTTGTACCAAACGTGCCGGGAATATAGCGTCCCCAAACGGCAAAATAGGACAGAAAGACCAGTGCAATGATCGCCAAATTTCCACTGGCACGGCGCGCCGCTTCAAAACTGACGACCAGACAGACGACTCCAACAAAGACATCCATATCGTTTAGGCGTCCCGTCTTAGCCATCGTATCGTATCGCAGGAACAGGTATCCAAAACAGACGAGCGTCGCAGCGATCAGTGCGATGTCCCAGACCGGCATCAACCGGCGAGAGCGGCGCTCTTTTTTAAACGTCGGATACAAGGTAAACGCAAGCGGGAGCAAAAACATGATATGCGCCGTGCGCAATTTCACAGCACCCAACGTGCCGAAGGTATTGGCCCAAATTTGGAACAACGCCCAAACGATGAGCACGCCTATCAACACCTTGTCCATCACACCCGTGTAAACACGTGTGCGACTATCCGCATCCTTTTCTTCGACAAGCTTTTGCGCTTTGTCGTCAAGTTCACTTTGTGACTTGACACTTTCATCTCCAGTCATTCTCTCTCCTCCAACGTGGTAGCATCGGCAAGCGGGGTACAATCCGCCATCCATTTCGGGTAATAGTGTAGCATGCAATTCAACAATATGTCAACAGTTTCACCAAATCTTTCGCTCAATTCTTCCAGAGGAAAACATCGATTGTTGACAGAAATCCGGCGACGTTGTGCTCCCCCCAAATCCGCCCGAGAGGAGCGGAGCCGGGCGCGCCCCTCGGGCGGAGAAGCCCGACAGAGCGTCGGGATGCCGGAATTAGGCTACGTTGGGCTGCCGCCCAAACCCGCCCGAGGGACCGGAGCCCCGCGCGCCCAGTGGGCGAAACAGCGGGGCGGAGCGTCGGGAATCGCAAGGAGCGCCGCTT
>CALVTV010000094.1 GCA_944363005.1 uncultured Clostridia bacterium
GTCAGCCAATATGCCTCACCCAGTGTATACCAATCTCCGTCTTCAAGCGCCAATTCCGCGACCTGCTCTCCGCTTGCCACTGCTGCATGCTCTATCCACCCAAACCGGCATTGCTCTTCGCTGATGCCATACTGAACAAACAGCCAGTCTCCATATACGCCAAATACCTGAACTCAATCATTGGTGCTGACCTGCGCTTTTCCGTTTCCCGCGCGGGCATACATCCTGCCCGGCCCGACACACACCTCGTAGCTGTGGCCGGGTTCCAAGGTTACAGGCTGCTCGCGAAGGGCCAGCATCCCTTGCGCTTCCGGGATTTCGGGCGCCCCTGTAGCCTGACTGAGAGTCCAGGGCAGCGCTTCAAAGTCCACCAGCCGTATGTCCGTGGCCATCGTGCGCTTTGTCCTCCCTTCTAAGCCGAACGACGTGTTGTAAAATACGGCGTCGTCCCCTACAATGTCCACCAGACAGCCCACGTTTTTGCGGTACGAAACGAGGAATATACCGCCGTCCTTCCAAGCATACAGCACACTGCTTTCAATCGTTTCCTCATACACATCTGGAACCGCAACCCCGAAGTTGAGCCCATCCGAAGTCCACGTCGAACCATCCCAATCCCGAACCATCTTTCGTCCGGCTTCATAGGTATACAGATACGCATTTTCCCCCTCCTGGGGAATTCCAAGAACTGTAGAGATATCGGTTTTAAGGACCCCATCCACCCGTTTGCATACCTGGAGTATGCGCTCTGTTGCGTTGTCCATCAGCACGATGACCACATCACCATCCGGTGTATTCTCAAGTTCGAGATAATCCACCAGCGTATTGCCCGTACGGCTTTGCGCCATGTACGCTTCCAGTTCCACCGGAACAGCGGACAGATCTCCCTGCGCCGCCAAACCCGCGCAGGGCAGCACCAGCAGTAGCATAACCAACGCAAAATACCGCATAAACGCATTCCTCCCTCAAGTTTCTATCTATATGACGAAATAATGACAGCCAATATTTCACAAATCTGTTCGTTTGATACCATTTTTGACGAAATTTAGTAAACAGGTATATCAAAAACGGCACCGTATCATGCGCCATGAAAAGAGATCTGCAATCCCCCATTGCGCTCTTCCTAAGATCGATGCTTGACAAGGAAATTTACATAACAAAAAAGCAACGCCATATCGCGTTGCTCTTTTATTGATATCACTCTAACGCTTCTTCCACAGCCGCGTTCGCGCACTACAAGGCCTTTTCGCTGCCCCGGCAGCCCGCTATGGGCCGAACTTGTCACTCTTCGTACCCCAGTGTGCGCAGATCATCCATGCGGTTGCGCCAATCCTCGCGCACCTTCACCCAGAGCTGCAAATTCACCTTCGTCCCCAGCAGTGCTTCGATATCCTGCCGGGCCTCGGCGCCGATTGTACGCAACATGCTTCCCTGTTTGCCAATGATGATGCCCTTGTGTCCGGCACGCTCGCAGTAGATCGTCGCGTGAATCTCCGTCAAATTGTCACTGAGCTTGTTGATCGCCATCATCTCCACGCCAATGCCATGCGGCACCTCTTCGCGCAGGTGAAGCAGCGCTTTCTCGCGAATCAACTCCGCACAAATCAGGCGCTCCGGCTGATCGGTCATCATGTCATCGGGAAAATACTTGGGGCCTTCCGGCAAATATGAGACGATCACCTTGCGCAATTCGTCCATCCCCTTGCCCGTGCGCGCACTGATGGGAATGATTGCGTCGTAGCCCGCTGAGGCAAACGATTGAATGGCTTCCATCAGCTTGGCTTCAGGAACGATGTCCGTCTTGTTGAGCACAAGAATTTTCTTCACCTTGCGCGCGGACATCTCCTCGACAATGGCCCTGTCCTGCGGCCCGATGTCGCTCACATCCACCAGTACCAACAGCACGTCGATGCCTTCCATGGCGTCCTGCACGCTCTTGACCATGTATTCGCCCAGCTTGGTGCGCGGCTTGTGCAGGCCCGGCGTATCCAGAAAGACGATCTGCCAATCCTTGTCCGTCGCCACGCCCATAATGCGGTTGCGCGTAGTCTGCGGCCGGTTGCTGACAATCGCGACCTTCTCCCCGACCATAGCGTTCATCATCGTCGATTTGCCCACGTTCGGACGGCCGACGATTGCCGCAAAACCCGACAAAAAGCGGTTATTCTGATTCTGCATCCGTGTTCTCCCTCATCTCATTTCCCCAGGGACGCCGGGCCAAAGCCCTCCGGCAGCAGCGCCCCCAGCGTTGTCTTTCGGACATTGCCGTCCCATGTCACCAGAATTTCAAGCTCCGGCGCAAACTCAAAGAGCGATTGGCGGCAAGCGCCGCACGGAAAAGGCGCAGATTCGCTTGCGGCAATTGCCAACTTCGTAAAACTGCGCACGCCCTCGCTCACGGCCTTGTAAAGTGCCGTGCGTTCTGCACACATGGTGTTGCCATACGCCGCATTTTCGATGTTGCAACCGGTGTAAACTTGCCCGTCTGCGCTCAGCAGCGCCGCGCCTACCTGATAGCCGGAGTACGGCGTGTAGGCGAACTTTCTAGCCTCTCTGGCCCGCTCAAGCAGTTCCTCATCCGTCATGCGTTTTCCTCCTCCCGCGTCAAACCGATCGAAGCGAGCGCCTTTTCCTCCATGGCGCGCATCACCGGCTTGTCCACGTCGGTCATGTGATCGTAACCCATCAGGTGAAAGAGCCCATGTGTGAGCAGATACCCCGTCTCCCGCTGCACGCTGTGGCCGTATTCTGCGGCCTGCGCCCGCACGTGATCCATGGAAATGACAATATCCCCGATCATGCAGGCCCCCAGCTCCGGGTCATATTCCCTCGCCAGCCGCTGTGCGCAGCCGGCCGCCGTCTTGCCCACAGGATAGCGCACGGCAGGAAAGGACAACACATCCGTCGCCGCATCCTTTCCGCGCTGTTCACGGTTGATCCTGCGGATTTCGTCGTCATTGACCATCTCAATGAACACCGCAAGCGGGATGCTCACGCCTTCCGCCGCTTGGGCTGCATCGGCGCAACGCTGCATCAACGCGCGAGCATGCTCGTCGAGCATGCCCCGCTCATCTTCAATCTCCAGAATCATGCCTTACCCTCCGCGGTTCCCTGCGCCGCTTGCTTCGCCGTCTCACTGCGCTGCTGTGCATGACGCTGCGCGCGCTTGAGGTTCACATTCGGATACTCAATGCGCTCGTGGAACACGCCCTGCAACACCGTTTCAAATGCCTTGCAAATCCGGCCGATATCGCGGAAAGTCAGCGTACATTCGTCGAGCTGACCGTCCTCCATCTTGCCGCGCACAAGCTTGCGAATCATCTCCGAGATCTTTTCTCGCGTGGGATCGCTAAGCGAGCGCACGGCAGCCTCGACGGTATCCGAGAGCATCAAAATGGCCGCCTCGGAAGTCTGCGGCTTCGGGCCATCATAGCGGAAGTCGCGAATATCCACATTCTCCTCGCCAACCAATTTGACCGTCTTGGCGTAAAAGTACATGGCAGGGGTGTCGCCATGGTGCTGGCGAATCATGTCAATGATCGGTTCCGGCAGATGGTGCTTTTTCGCCAGTTCCACGCCATCGCGCGTATGCTCCGTCAAAATGGCCGCCGACACACGCGGATCCGTCTTGTCGTGCGGGTTTTCGCCCATCTGATTTTCCTTGAAATACAGGGGTCGCACGAGCTTGCCGATGTCATGATAATACGCGCCCACACGCACCAGCAATGCGTTGGCGCCCACGGCTTCCGCAGCCGCCTCGCCCAGGTTCGCGACGATCATGGAATGATGGTACGTGCCGGGCGTTTCAATCATCATCCGGCGCAAAAGAGGCTGATTCGGATTGGAGAGCTCAATAAGCTTGGCAGGCGTCACCAGGTTGAACGCCGCCTCGAGCATCGGCTGCAAGCCGACGCACAGGATAGCCGAAACAAATGCGCCAAAGACCGCCTGAGCGGCATCATAAAACACGTTGCTCACATCGCTGCTCGTCAGCGCACCCACGCACAGCAGCACGCCAAAGTTGAGCAAACCGACGATAAAGCCGCTCACCAGCACAAACACGCGCGCGGCATTGCGGCGAAGCAGGAAAATCGAAGCCACACCGCCCAGCACCGTCATCATCAGCACACTGAGCACCTGCGAGGTCATCAGCCCCGTACCTTTCACCGTCAGGAAAGAGACGATCAGCGAAACCCCCAGATTGACCACAAAAGCCGCTTGTGTGCCGACGAGATTGACCACGAGCATCGCCGCCAGTACGACTGGCATGGCGTTCACGCTGACATACGTGCCCACCAGCAGACTCAACGTGATCGTGAGCACCGAAGCAATGAGCATCACCAACGCGCTCGCGCCGGCACTGAACAACTGCGGCACATACATGTACACAAACAGGTACAACGCCGCTACGATCAGCGCCAGCATTGCCGCCGTGCCCACATACAGCCACAGGTCAAAGCTATTGCCGCGCAGCAGTCCAAGCGATTCGAGCACGGCGATCTGTTCCGCCGTCACGCGGTCGCCCTTGACGACGATGTTCTGATCCTGCTTGTAGACGGTCGGTTCGACCGCATCGCGCGCCTTCTGGCGGTTTTCTTCCGTGGCCTCCTGGTCGATGAGCATATTGGGCTGCAAGCAGGCCCGCAGCGTCGGAATGGCTACGTTATACCACAGATCAGTCCGCGTGTTATAGGAGACGATCTGCTGAATGTTGTTGATGGCGTCGTTGATCTGGCCTTCCGCAATCGTGGAAACGAGCGTCGTGCGCGTCGCGGAAAGCAAGCTCTGATACAGGCTCTCAAAGTCGGTTTCGTCCGTATTCATCAGCGTGCGCAGCTGATAGTTATTGAGCGTCAGCGTTGTGAGCAAGCCGGTTGCCTGCGCATAGTCCTCATCCGTGAACGCGCCATCTTCCCCCCATGTACCCCGAATCTGTTCCCCCAATTCGCGCACGGCGCGCAGTTCGGTAAAGATGGCATCCATATCCGCGAGCACCGTATCGGAAATGGAATCGTCCTTATAGTAGACCGGGGATACGGCATTGGCGGCGTTCTGGCGCCTGCGCTCCGTTGTAATCTCGTCAACGATGTCCTTGCTGGCCGTGATCGTTTTAGGCGCGACATCGCCCACGCTCAAATCATACTGCTCCGGCGAAATCGCCATCAGACAGATCACCAACAGCAACAGGTACGTTACCACCGCAAACAAGATCTGTCTGACGCGCTGACTCAGGCTCGCAAAAAACGTCTTGCTGGATTTAATCGTCTGCTGCATTCAAACTTTCCTCCTTTGCGCCTGCCGCGTGCGCGTCATACGCGCGGACAATGGCTTGCACCAGCTCATGGCGCACCACGTCCTCATGGGTCAACCGCGTGATGGCAATATCGGGTACGCCTTCGAGCACCTGCACCGCTTCCACCAATCCGCTGCGTTTTCCGCGCGGCAGATCGATCTGGGACGGATCGCCCGTGACCACGATCTTCGAACGGAAGCCCATGCGCGTCAAAAACATTTTCATCTGTTCCTGCGTGGTGTTCTGGGCCTCATCCAGTATGATGAATGCGTCGGAAAGCGTTCGGCCGCGCATGTAAGCCAGCGGCGCCACCTCAATGACTCCCCGCTCCTGCATGCGTTGGCACGTCTCCGCGCCGAGCATCTCAAACATCGCGTCATACAGCGGGCGCAAGTACGGATCCACCTTCTGGTTGAGGTCACCAGGGAGAAACCCGAGTTTTTCTCCTGCCTCCACCGCCGGGCGCGTGAGCACAATGCGCTCCACGTCCTTGCTCTTGAGCGCGCTCACCGCCATGGCCATCGCCAGATACGTCTTGCCCGTGCCCGCGGGGCCAATGCCAAAGGTGAGCGTGTGTTTGCGAATCGCGTGCACATATTCGCGCTGGCCAACGGTTTTGCAGCGAATCGGCCTCCCCCGGAAGGTTGTTGCCACGACCTCCTGGAAAAGCGAGTCCAGCTGGTCAAGCTCACCCTTTTGTCCAAGCGATACCGCAACTTGCACCAACGCCGTATCCACACGCTCTCCGCGCATGAGCAACGCCATCAGTTTGCGGATGATCGCTTGCGCAAGATCTACCGAGGGCGCGTCCGCGCCTTCGACCACCATTTCTCCACCGCGCAACGCGATGTGCACATGAAGCAGTTGTTCCAGCCGGCGAATATTCTCATCGCCCGTTCCAAACAAATTCTGCATCTGCCGCGTTCCGTCGCCCGGAACGCCTTTTAACTCTTCTGTCAAATGAGAAATCCCCCGTATCCTCAAGATCCGTGCGTCTCAATGGACGCCTTGCGCGCGTACGGCGATATTGCGCTCAAACTCAAGCACGACCGTCGCATACACGAATTCATCATCTATCATACTATAATCTACCCATTTGTCAAGGATTTCGACGCCGGAAGGGCATTTTAATTTTGCCATTTGCTCCGCTGCGCCCTGTGCAAGGCTTGCTGCATCCCCGGTATCGCGCGGATCACGGATGACAACCGTCTCCGCGAGGGTTTCCACCTCGCGCCAAACCGGCAAATACAATCCGACAACGGGCTGAATCTCCAAGCTCGAGTCCTGCGACTCAAAGTCCTCAGCCTCGGAAAGCACGCGCTCGTGCCAAGGGCTCTTGACCGTCACGCGAGTACGAACATTGCCCGTTTCTACCGTCCGCTGCGTAAAAAGCGATGCTCTGGCATCGCCGCGCGCCCAAACCGTGGCAATCACCTCGCCCTGCGCCTGAATCGGATATACGCTGTCCTGGCCGGCGCGTTCTTCTCCCCGAATGAGCACCTGTCCTTCGCTGACAGCCTGTCCGATTTCGACCTGAGGCGTACCGCTGAGCACCCAAAGCCGGGTCACAATCCCCGCTTGCTCCGCCACCAAATCCAGGCTCTCCCCCTCTGTGAGCACGTGTTCTCCCATTTCCGCCTCCTGGCAATCGATCATCAGCACACTGCCTGCCCATCGCACGCCGACAAACGAAAGATCCGGTAGCCTGAGCATCAGCTGTTCGCGGAGCGCTTCTGCTGAAATCGATCGTTTGAGCCGTCCCGGAACGATGTTCTGTTCCTTCAAATACGTTCGAATTTCCGCCACAGCTTTGCCCGCGTGCTCAATCCGAACATCCCAAAGCATCTGAGAAGAATACATCATCAGGCCGAGAAACAGCGCAACGGCGACCAGCCGGGAGGGCTGTTTGCGCATTCGCCTCACCGCGCGCCATCCCGTATCCGCCCGAACTTCCCGCATTTCCCAGCCGTAACGTTCGCATAAGGTTCGAAGCGCTTTGCGCTCGAAAAATCCAACTCGAACGCGGATGCTTCTGGTATCCACGCGCTGCACATCCCGCACGCATACGCGTTCACGCGCGGCGCAGCTGAGCAGCTTTTCCAGGTTGAGGCCGGTGATTTCCAGCGTCAGTTTCAATTGTGCGCCCCCTTTTCCCGTTCAGGCACGGGCGCGGCCATAGGTCACCGTTTCAATGCGCTGACCGACAATCACCGCCGCATCCAAGGAGAGTTCCCGCAGCCGGAGCGCCTCTCCCAACACGCTGAGCACGCCCTCTCCCGTCTTGAGGCGTACGCAAACGCCCGTCATCTCCACGACGCCATGCTGCCCTTCTATGAGCACAGCGCTGCGCCCTGTCATCGTAACCCGAGCACAGTCCGCGATGGCATCCTCCGGCAAACCACTTTTGAGCATCATACGGTTGAACCGGTTCCGTTTCGGCATACGCATCCCCTCGCCTTCTCGTACCCTCGCTCATCCCACCGTATGCTCCCCACCGCCAGTCAAGAACGCCATACGAAACCGCAAAAGAAAAAGCTCCCCTTTCGAGGAGCTCTGGATCGCGGGAAATATCGCAACGTTCGCGGCAATCAATGCGCCGTGCGCAACGCATTTTCCATGCCCAATGCATAAAGGCTTTCATAAGGAACAATGCGCTTGATGTTCAGCGTCAATTCGAAGAAAACGTCCAGGCTTTTCTGGCAGTTTTCCAAATGCCGCCGGATCATGTTGTCCACCTCGCCCACACTCATCGCTACGCGCGGCAAGCCGAGCAGCCGCATATGGTGCGGATTGATGATCAACAGCACAAAATACATCCGGCCGTCTCCGTTTTCGAAAATGTTCTTGAGCGCATTCTCCAGCCGTTCCCGCCCATAACGCCATACCTCAGCAAGAAAATAATCCCCCTGCGGAAGCCGGAAAGACGACAACCCTACCGGGCGTCCCGGATCAATGGATTTGAGTCCCAAAGACAAAATGCGCTCGTCAATCTTTTCCCTGTCATACGCTACGCCGCGCAGCAGATCGCAGAAAAACTCTCCCTGCATCGCACAGGTCAAGTCGTCGTCCTGTTTCATCCTGCGGGAAGCATCGCGCGAAGACAGCGTCCGACGGGCACAGCTGATTTCGCGGCGGAGCTTCTGTACGTCGCGGGCCGTTTCCATGCCCAACATTTCCGGCCGATGGGACAGATACGTGAAAAACTGCTTGCCTTCGTTGACAGACAACAGCCAGGATACCGCATCAAAGCGATTGGCTTTCAGCTGTTCGATCCCTTGCTGCGCGTCGTTGGCCAGCGTTGGCCGCTCAAAGCCGAGAGCTTCCCATTCAGCAAAGTTCGAATAGAGATTCCGAATCTCCTCTTTGTCGGAGACCAGAAGCAATTTATACATGGAACCTCCCATATTTATGCATGATCTCAAGGACACTTCCACCGACGGTAAACACTTATATTATAGGACAAATTCGCCCATGAAACAAGAAGACGGCGTCACTTTTCAAGAAAATATCAAAACCGTCCAAGAAAGCTGTCGTTTCCTTGGGCGGTTCTGAGTATAACGAATATCAGGAGAAAATGATCAGCCTTCCAGCCCGAGCCGCTTGAAGACCTCGTCTACATGCTTATAGTGATAGGACAGGTCAAAGCATGCGTCGAGTTCCTGCGGGGTAAGGCGCTCAGCAACGATGGGCTCCTGCTCGATGAGCTCGCGGAACGGCCGCTGTTCTTGCCAGGCGCGCATCGCATTGCGCTGCACGCAATCGTACGCCGTTTCGCGAAGCATGCCCTTTTCGATGAGCGTAAGGAGCACATGCTGCGAATTGGTGAGGCCATAGCTCATGCTCATGGAGCGCAGCATGTTCTCCGGATAAACGAACAGGCCGCCAAGAATGCGGATCATCTGCGTGAGCATGTGATCCAGCAGCGAGGTTGCGTCCGGCAAAATGATGCGTTCGACGGAAGAATGGCTGATATCGCGCTCGTGCCAGAGCGCCACATCCTCCAGCGCCGTCACCGCATAGCCGCGCAGGACGCGGGAAAGGCCACAGACCTTCTCGCAATTGATGGGGTTGCGCTTGTGCGGCATTGCAGAAGATCCCTTCTGACCCGCATGGAACGGCTCCTCGACCTCGCGCAGCTCCGTCTTTTGCAGGCCGCGCACCTCGGTCGCGTACTTCTCCAGACAGCTGCCGATGATGGCAAACGTGGTGAACAGCTCCGCATAGCGGTCGCGCTGGAGCACCTGCGTGCTGATCGGGGAGGGCTCAAGGCCCATCTTCTCGCAGACATAACGCTCGACAAACGGATCAACGTTGGCATAGGTGCCCACAGCGCCGGAGATCTTGCCCACGCGAATCGTCTTGTGCGCATGCTCCATGCGCTCCATGTTGCGCTTCATTTCCGCATACCAGAGCGCAAACTTGAGGCCCAGCGTGGTCGGCTCTGCATGCACGCCATGGGTGCGGCCCATGCAGGGCGTCATCTTGTACTTGACCGCCTGGCTGGCGAGCACATCGATGAGCTTGTGCATGTCCTCCTCGATGATGTCGCAGGCGCGGGAAACGAGAGAAGACAGCGCGGTATCCACCACGTCCGTGCTGGTGAGGCCAAAGTGCAGATACTTCGACTCGTCGCCCAGGCTCTCCGCCACGCAGCGCGTAAACGCCACCACATCGTGGCGCGTGGTCTGCTCGATCTCTTCGATGCGCTCGACGGTAAACTTCGCGTTCTTGCGCATGGCAGCCGCAGCTTCCGCCGGCACCTTGCCCAGCTTCACCCAAGCGTCAGTCGCATTGAGTTCGACTTCCAGCCAGGTTTCAAACTTCTTCTGTTTGGTCCACAGCTCCGCCATCGCCGGGCTCGTGTAGCGATCGATCATCAGTCTTTTCCTCCCATCAGGCGGCGCAGAATCTCCTGGTAAGCCTCCTCAACATCGCCCAGGTCGCGGCGGAAGCGATCCTTATCGAGCTTCTCACCCGTCTTGCTGTCCCAGAAGCGGCAGGTGTCCGGCGAAATTTCGTCCGCCAGCACAATGCGCCCGTCAAAACGGCCAAACTCGAGCTTGAAATCGATCAGCTCAATGCCCAGATCCTTGAGGTAGGCCGACAGCAGATCGTTGACCTTGAGCGCCATGGAAGCAATGGCCTGCATCTCTTCCTTGGTCGCAATGCCCATCGCAGCGATGTGATAGTCATTGATCATCGGGTCGCCAAGCTCATCGTTCTTGTAGCAGTACTCCAGCACAGTGCTCTTGAGCTTGGTGCCTTCCGGCAGGCCCAGACGCTTGGAAAGGCTGCCAGCAGCGATATTGCGCACGATCACCTCAACCGGCACGATCTCCACACGGCGCACAACGCTGTCGCGCTCGTTGATCTGCTCCACGAGGTGCGTTTCAATCCCGTTCTCCTCGAGCATCTTGAACAGATGATTGCTCACCAGGTTGTTGATCACGCCCTTGCCCACAATGGTGCCCTTCTTCAGGCCGTTGAACGCCGTCGCATCGTCCTTGTAGTGAATGATCGCGAGGGTGGGATCATCGGTCGCGAAAACCTGCTTCGCTTTGCCTTCATACATCATCTCAAGCTGCTTAGCCATGAAAGTATTTCCCCTTTCTTTTCCGCAAAAGCCATACATTGGTTGCTCACGTATTGTATCAGAAAACGACTGGCGAATCAACAAAATTCCGATAGAATTTCTTTTTTTTCTAAAAATTGTTCGTAATCAAGTTCTTTTTTCTCATCTTTATTACAGTTTCTCCCGCAGAATCATCCTTCTCTTGAGAGCATACGGGCTCGTTCTCTCTTTTAAACATGATAAATCCATCGCATGCGTTGTTTTCCCCTTGCTCCTTCTGCGCAAAATGATGAAAGACTTGACTTTTTGTGCGTATTCGGATAAAATAAGAGTGTAGAAATTTTTGAATTTAGAATTCTATACGGTTACATTCAAGATGTAACCCGTGTAACCATGTAACCTTATTTCATTCTTCTATCTTCTTCAATGTTGGGTCGTTCCCGGTTCAACAAAAACAAAGAACAGCCTGTTTTGGTAGGACGGAATATTATGCGGTATTGCTCCTGATTTCATAAGGAGTGGGGACGCTTTTTAGTTTCATGCTTTGTATGCGCTTTGGCGATGCGAAAGCCTCCTGTTGTAGATATCTTATTCTACAACAAGAGGCTTTTTATCGTCTATTTACGGGATACTGTCCATT
>CALVTV010000095.1 GCA_944363005.1 uncultured Clostridia bacterium
TATGACTGTGATCGGTCATGTCTGCCGCAAAATGATTTCCATCATCTTCGCTGTTCTTCGTGACAACACCCCCTACATTCCGGCTACTATCCCTGATTGACTACTTGACTTTTCATAGCCGGTCTCATAGATGAATGGACGGTTCCCATTATACACCATCCCCGCAAAAATGAAAAGCCTCAAAAATCAGGCCGTCTCTTTCCCCAAAGCAACAGGACCGCAGGAAAACTCCCGCGGTCCCGTCTGAAGCATATTTTGAATATTACGCCTTACCGCTCATGGAGCGTTCAGCCTGCTCGACCAGTCGCTTGGTCATGTAGCCGCCAATATAGCCGGCCTGGCGGGACGGCAGATCGCCGTTGTAGCCCTGCTTGAGATTGATGCCCAGTTCGCTGGCAATCTCATACTTCATCTGGTTGAGCGCGCCCTTGGCTTCCGGCACGACCGTGCGGTTGCTGCGGTTGTTGCTCTGCGCCTGCTGCTGCGCGCCGTTCTGCTGCGCGCCGAAGTTGTTGCCCTGCGTCTGGTTCTGATTCTGGTTCGGATACATAAGAAAGCTCCCCTTTCAACTTCATGCTTGCCATGCGCTTCCTCGCGCACAGCCTGGGTGATTAGCCGTTGCGGCCTGCCATCTGGTGTTCCGCCTGTTCTACGAGGCGCTTGACCATGTAGCCGCCCACGTATCCCGCTTCGCGGGACGTCAGGTCACCATTGTAGCCCTGCTTGAGGTTGACACCCAGTTCGCGCGCGATCTCATACTTCATGTTGTTGAGCGCGTCACGGGCCTGCGGCACATTGATTTGATTTCCGCCGTTCGAATTGCTCGCCATGTTTTTTTCACCTCCAATCGGTTCAGCACTATTGTGCTCCGCAATGGCCGCGCTATGTCTGACAATTTTCGTCTGTCTTTCCATTTTCATCAGCCAAAAATACAAAATGGCCGGCTCTCTCAGCCTGGCCATCTCCGCTCAAAACGCCACGCACCGGCAACCAAACTCCTCGTTGGCAATGCAGGTATACAAAGGACAATCTCCCAACTGCTCGCGGATCTTGGCCGCATGGCGCGCGTCTTCCTCCGCAGGCTCCATATCTCCATCAGGATGATGGCTAATCAGCCAAACTTCATGCGTCTTTGGAGGAAGGATCACGCTTTTCCAGCAAAACAACGTGTCAAACATCCAAATGTGCAATACGTGCCCGTCCGCGTCCAAATACACGCATGCCGAAAACGCATAATAGACATCGTTCATCAGGGCTTCGCACAATGCCTGCATCGTCGTTTCTCTCTTTTGCATAGGCTTTCCTCCAGGATGCTTTTGCATCCATCATAGCAGCAAAAGTTCCGTTTGAACACGACCACAGAGCAGTATTTTTATGGTAAGTCGAAAAAAACGGCCCCCGGTAGGAGACCGTTCACCTTTACAGACAACAGAACAAAGGATAATACATCATGCGCCCGCCTGAACAGCACATGCAGCACAATTCCAGCGCCAATATGGAGCAACACAGATTGGGCCGCGAAAAGGTCTGCCGCCCATATTCCTCGCCGCGCTGACCATACCAGGAACCACCGCTTTGCAATTGGCTGAGCAGCTGCTGGTACTGGAAATTGCTCGGCTCCATGTTCACCGCCTGACGCGCATACTCCATCGCCTGCGCATTGTTGTGCAGGCCCATTTGCGCCAGCGCGCTCAAATAATACCACTGCGCATTGCGGCGGCCGGGTTCCACGCTGCCCAAAGCGTTGATCGCTTCGGCATAGTGGCCGGTATTGATGTAGTTCTGCGCCGCACGCATTTCAACGGGAATATCCTGCGCCCGCTGTTGGCCATAGCCGCCCCAGAAGGAGGAAAACGGATCATCTCCATATCCCGTATTGTACCCCGCATTGCGCTGCGCACCCGCGCCATTATAGCCGCTGCCCGGCCGGGCAGTTCCTCCCTGACGCCTGTGCATGATCTCTTCATAGGCCTGCTGCACTTCCATGAACTTCTTTTCGGCCTGCGCAGCGTCCGGTTTGCCCACATTTGCGTCAGGGTGATATCGTTTGCACAGCTGGCGATACGCCTTCTTGACCTCGTCGTCGCTTGCCGTCGGGGAAACACCCAGCACCTGATACGGATCTGTCATGATTTCCTGTTCGCCTTTCTTCGATTGCTCGCGTTTTCAAACCTAAGCCAAACGCCGGAATACAGAATGTTGCGCATGATCTGCGCATCCTGCAAAATAGGCAAGCGCTCAAAGGCGCGCGCCGCTCTGGCCATCATGTCGCCGAGCATCTGCTCGCAGTCCTCGGCAAATGACGGTTGATTCCGCCGCGAAAGCAGTGGATTGTAATTCTTTTTCTTCTCGTCCCGCTCAATATCCTCGTAGCAGTCGCACAGATAGATGAATTTGCCCAGATAATAGCCCAGTTCGCGCAAATCGCGTTCATAAACGTCCGTGCGCATCACATACAGCTCGGCGAGCATCTCCCCGGTCAAGTTGGCTGCCACATCCAGATTTTGGTCGTTGCGCGCTTCCACCTCATGCAGGGCCTGCACGTAGTATTCCACGGCCTTGCGCTGACGGGGCAAATCGTTTCCCGCGCGCTGCGCCGCCTTTTTGAGCAACGCGCTCTCCGCCAGCCGGTCAAGCCGCCGTTCGTCCTCCCATCCGTCCCGAAGATCGTAATAGGAGACCAGCGCGCTCAAATCCGCACAATAATCGATAGCCTCGTTGCTGAGCATCGGGCGCTTTTGCACCGGATGAAAACCGCAGCGCCGGTACTCTTCCAAAGTTTCACTTTCATAGAGCGCCGTGAGCAGCATGGAGAGGAACGTCATCTCAAAGCTGAGCGCCATCCGGCAAGCGCTGCCGCATCGTTTGCCAATCGCGCGGCACAGGCCGCAGTAAAAGGCGCGATAGCGGTCAAACTCGCGGAACTTGAGTTCTTCCTTGCGCACGGTCATCACACCCAGCAATGTCTCGTTCCTCCTTTCCTCAGATCGTGCCCATTATAGCATAGGCCATACAAAAAAGCAAAGAGCAAAGGGCCGAATTGTCGTTTTCCGCGTCTGTTTGCGGCATTCCCGCTCACTTTCTGCGCAAGGGCAGGGTTGCAAAATACACAGCCGCTGCGCAGAGCACGACGGCTGCGCCGGCGGAGGTATTGATATAGTAGGAAAGGATCAGCCCCGTCACGCCGCAGGCTACCGAAATCAACACCGCCAAACGCATATACCAGGCCGCATTGCGCGCAACGTTGCGCGAAGCTGCCGCCGGGAGAATCAGCAGCGAATTGATCAGCATGACGCCGACCCAGCGGATGGACATCATGACCGCCACGGCAACCAGCGCCGTGAAGGCATATTCGGTCAGCTTGGAATGCATGCCGCGGCTCTGGGCCAAAGGCGCGTTGACGCTGGTGATCAGCAGCGGGTTAAACAGCGCCATCCATACGCAGGCCGTGACCGCCAGCGTGACGAGCAGCGCAGCCAAATCCCCCTGTGTAACAGAGAGCACATCGCCGACCAGATAGCTCGAATACTTGGCAAACGCACCGCCGCGCGCCAGAATGACGAGGCCCAACGCAATTGATGTGGACGAAAAGACGCTGATGATGGTATCGGCGCTCATCTTCGAATTGTGTTTGACAAACGTGATGAGTACCGCCCAAAGGATGCCGAAGATCAGCATGGACGCCATTTGATTGCTCCATCCGAGCACCACGCCAATGGCAATCCCTGTCAGGGCGCTATGTCCAAGCGCGTCGGAGAAAAACGCCATCTTGTTGTCCACCGCCATCGTACCGAGCATGCCGAAGAGCGGTGTGATGAGCAGCATGGCCAGCAGCGCGTTTTTCATAAACGTATAATGCAGCCATTCAAACGGCAGCAGCGCGTCCATGAGCGCATACAGTGTATTCATGAACGCCCTCCTCTCGCATAGAACACCTGCTCAAACTCCGGGGAATCAAAGACATATGCCGGGGACCCCTGCTTGATCACCCCGCCCTGCATGAGCACCACCCGGTCCGCATACCGTTCCACGACATCCAAATCATGGGAAACGAGCAAAATCGCCATGTGGTTCTTGTGTTTGAGTTCGTCCACGGTTTGATAGAATGTCTCCAATCCGTTTTCATCGACACCGGAAACCGGTTCATCCAGAATCAGCAAATCCGGCTGCGGCGTCAGGGCCAGCGCAAGCAACACGCGCTGCAATTCCCCGCCCG
>CALVTV010000096.1 GCA_944363005.1 uncultured Clostridia bacterium
CTGTGCGCCGCCGACGCTCATCCCCGTGCGCATCGAGGAGCTGGGCTGCACCGTCGCCCCGACGATCGAAGATGCCTGCGAAGGCGCGGACGTCGTCATGGGCCTGCGCATTCAGCGTGAGCGCCAGCAGAAGGGCCTGTTCCCGTCGGTCGCGGAGTATTGCGATCACTGGGAGATCACGCCTGAGCGCGTGGCACTGGCCAAGAAGCATGCGCTGGTCATGCATCCCGGCCCGATGAACCGCGGCGTAGAAATCGCCTCCAGCGCGGCGGACAGCGCGCAGTCGGTGATCACCCAGCAGGTGGAAAGCGGCGTTTCCGTGCGCATGGCGCTTTTGTATCTGCTGACCAGAAAGGAAGGACGGGCGTAACCATGGAGAAGATGCTCATTCGCGGCGGGCGCGTCATCGATCCCGCCAACGCAATCGACCGCGTCATGGACGTGCTGATCGAAGAGGGAAAGATTGCGGCAGTCGCCGAAAACATTTCCGCAGAGGACGCCCGGGTGATCGAGGCGGCGGGGCGCGTGGTGGCGCCCGGCTTCATTGACCTGCATTGCCATCTGCGCGACCCGGGCCTCGAATACAAGGAGGACATCGTCTCCGGCACGCGCGCGGCGGCCCGCGGCGGGTTTACGGGCGTGTGCTGCATGCCCAATACCAAGCCGGTCAACGACTGCGCGGCGGTGACCCGATACATTCTGGAAAAGGCGCAGACGAAGGGAAGCGGCGTGCATGTTTACCCGGTCGGCGCGATTTCCAAGGGCCTTGAGGGCAAGGAAATGGCGGAAATCGGCCGCATGAAGGAGGCCGGCATTGTCGCCATTTCCGATGACGGACGGCCCGTGACCAACTCCAATTTGCTGCGCCTGGCCATGCAGTATGCCGATCACTTCGGCGTGTTCATCATGAGCCACAGCGAGGACAAGAACCTCGTGGGCGACGGCGTGATGAACGAGGGTTTCATGAGCACCAAGCTTGGCCTGCCGGGCATCACCCGCGCGGCCGAAGAGGTGATGATCGCGCGCGACATCCTGGTGGCGGAAGCCGAGGGCAAGCGCATTCACCTTTGCCATGTTTCTACGCGCGGCGGCGTGCAGCTGGTGCGCGAGGCGAAGGCGCGCGGCGTGCGCGTGACGGCGGAGACGACCCCGCACTACATCGGCGCGACGGATGCATGGGTGGAAGGCTATGACAGCAACTGCCGCGTGAACCCGCCGCTGCGCGAGGAAGCCGACCGCCTGGCCTGCATTGAGGGCCTTTGCGACGGCACGCTCGACGCGATTGCGACCGATCACGCGCCGCATCACGAGGATGAAAAGCGCGTGGAGTTCCATCTGGCGGCCAGCGGCATCAGCGGGTTTGAGACGGCGTTCTGCATCAGCAATACGGAGCTCGTCTGCTCGGGCAAAATGAGCCTGAGCCGCCTCATCGAGCTGATGAGCCTGCAGCCTGCGCGCCTGCTGGGCGTTGCCGGAGGCGAGCTGTCCGTGGGCGCGCCTGCGGACATCGTGATCCTGGACCCCGAACGCAAGGTGACGGTGGACGCCAGCAAGTTCGTCTCCCGCGGCAAGAACACGCCCTTTGACGGCAAGACCTATACCGGAGCGGTCTGCGCGACGATCGTCGGCGGCCGTGTGATCGACGAGGAGGAAGCATAAATGAACATCATGGAAAAGCTGGCGGCCCGCATCAGCGAGCTCAAGAACCCGACTGTCGCCGGTCTGGATACGCGCATTGAGTACCTGCCGGAGAGCTTTGTGCGCTCCATTCTGCCGCAGGGCATCCGTTCCTTTGAGGATGCCGCCGAGGCGGTTTATCAGTACAATGTGCGCCTGGTCGACGCGCTGTGCGATATCGTGCCGGCGGTCAAGGTGCAGGTGGCCTATTATGAAATGTACGGCCCGGCGGGCATGACGGCTTTTGAAAAGACGATCGCCTATGCGCGCGAGAAGGGCATGATCGTCATGGCCGACGTCAAGCGCAACGACATCGGCGCGACGGCGGCTTGCTACGCGGATGCGTTCATTGGCAGCACGCCGCTGCCCTGCGGTGCGCAGCGCGCGTTTGCGGCGGATATCGCGACGATCAACCCGTATCTGGGTGTGGACGGCGTGAAGCCCTTTGCCGATGCCTGCGCGGCGAACGGCACGGGCGTGTTTGTGCTGGTCAAGACGAGCAACCCGTCCTCCGGACAGCTTCAGGATATGCGCTTTGAGGACGGCCGCACGCTGTACGAAGCGGTCGCGGACCTGGTCGAAGCCTGGGGCGAAGAAACGCGCGGCGAAACGGGCTATTCCGCCATCGGCGCGGTGGTCGGCGCGACGTATCCCGAGCAGGGCACGGCGCTTCGTGCGCGTATGCCGCACACGTTCTTCCTGGTGCCGGGCTATGGCGCGCAGGGCGCGACCGGCACGGATATCGCGGGCTGCTTTGACGCGCAGGGTCATGGCGCGATCGTCAATGCCTCCCGCTCGATCCTCTGCGCCTGGAAGAAGCGCGAGGGCATGGCGTTTGACGAGGCCGCGCGCGCGGAAGCGCTGCGCATGCGCGAGGACCTGTGCAGCTGCCTGGCGGCTGTCGGCAAGGCGATTCGCTAACCGCAAGCGCGGGTGTACGATGGGGGTAGACGATGCAAGAGATCAACGCGAAGGTGCTGTCCTGCGAACCGCTCTGCGCGGGACTGACCCGAATCATTCTCCATGCGCCGGAAATCGCCGCGCAGGCGAGCGCCGGACAATTCATTCACATGCTCGTGCCCGATTCCGCGCATGTGCCGCGCCGTCCGATCAGCCTGATGGCCTTTGACCGCCAGGCGGGCACGCTGACGCTCGTCATCCAGGCCAAGGGGCGCGGCACGCAGCTGCTCTGCGCGATGAAGGCGGGGGACAGCGTGCGCTGTCTCGGCCCGCTGGGCAGAGGTTTTGACGGACAGGGCGCCGAAACGATCTACTTTGTCGGCGGCGGACTGGGCGTTGCGCCCATCTGCGGAGCGATGGACAGCTTTGCTACGGCGACGTCTCGCGCGTTCTTCGGTTTCCGCGGCGCGCAGTATGCCTATGGCATGACGCAGGCGCCTTGCCCGGTGACGGCCGTCAGCGACGACGGCACGCTCGGCGAGCGCGCGCTGGTGACCAAGCCGCTGCTGGAGGCCATCGGCGAGCGGCGGCCCGATCTGATCATGGCGTGCGGCCCGGTGCCCATGCTCGCGGCGGTGCAGGCCATCGCGCTGGAACAGGGCATTCCCTGCCAACTCTCGCTGGAGGAGCGCATGGGCTGCGGCATCGGCGCGTGCCTGGGCTGCAACGTCAAGGCGCTGCACGCCGACGGCACGTGGAGCTACAAGCGCGTCTGCAAGGACGGCCCGGTGTTTGAGGCGAAGGAGGTCGATTTGCGTGGCTGATCTGTCCCTGAATCTGTGCGGCGTGGCGCTCAAAAACCCCGTCATCGCGGCGAGCGGCACGTTCGGCTTCGGCCGCGAATACGACGAGCTCTACGACATCGGCCAGCTGGGCGGCATCTCGGTCAAGGGCCTTTCGCTGAGGCCGCGCACGGGCAACCCGCCCTCCCGCATTGCGGAGACGCCCAGCGGCATGCTCAACAGCGTCGGTTTGCAGAATCCCGGCGTTGAGAGCTTCATTGAACATGACCTGCCCTGGCTTTTGACCAAGAACGTCGCGGTGATTGCGAACATCACCGGCACGAGCGTCGAGGAATACTGCAAGATGGCGGAGGTGCTCGCGCCGACGGGCGTGCATCTGCTGGAGATGAACATCTCCTGCCCGAACGTGCACGAGGGCGGCGTGGCGTTTGGCGTCAAGCCCGAGAGCGTTTACGCCATCACCAAAGCGGTCAAGCAGTTTGCGCGCCAGCCGCTGATCGTCAAGCTGACGCCGAACGTCGCGGACATCACGGAAAACGCCATGGCTGCGCAGGAAGCCGGCGCGGACGCGATTTCCATGATCAACACGCTGACCGGCATCGCCGTGGACGTCCACAAGCGCAGGATGATTTTGCGCAACAACACGGGCGGCTTGTCCGGCCCGGCGGTGCGCCCGGTGGCGCTGCGCATGGTCTGGCAGAGCGCACAGAAGGTCAATATTCCGATCGTCGGCATGGGCGGCATTGAGACGGGCGAGGACGCGGCGGCGTTCATGCTCTGCGGCGCGCAGGCGGTGATGGTCGGCACGGCGAACTTCACCGATCCGTTCGCTTGCCCG
Organism: uncultured Clostridia bacterium; assembly: GCA_944363005.1. GTDB lineage: Bacteria > Bacillota > Clostridia > Christensenellales > Aristaeellaceae > Ventricola. The sequence continues at coordinate 4,219 of CALVTV010000096.1, forward strand.
CGCATCGTGCGCGAACTCGACGCCTATTGCCAGGCGCAGAGCGTGGCGCGCGCGCAGGAGCTCGTCGGCACGCTGCAAGCGTATTGACATGCTCTACAACCTGATTGCCGTGTTTGATCCGTCCCGCGAGCGTGTGCTCATGTGCCGCAGGCGCAAGCCGCCGTTTGCGGGGTTGCTCAACTTCGTCGGGGGCAAGGTCGTACCGGGCGAGGATCACGCGCAGGCGGCCTATCGCGAGCTGCGCGAGGAGACGGGGATCACGGATATGCCGCTCGTTCACCTGATGGATCTCGCCTATCCGCTGGAAGGCTTTTCCATGGAGGTCTATGCCGGTGCGCTGGAGCAGCAGACGGACGTGCGGGGCGAAGAAAACGCGCTCTGCTGGGTTCACCTGAGCGAGGATTTTACCGACGAGTCCCGCTTTGCGGGCCGCGGAAACCTTGACCACATTGTGCGGTACTGGCGGGCACAGAAGATTTAATCATCAAAACAGGCGGTTACGGGAAAAACACAGGGAGCTGTGTTCTTCCGTAACCGCCTTTTGTATGCTTCACCGTCCGAACAGCGAGTTTGGACGATCGATGCGCAGGCAATTTTCCGTGCTCTGTAGCGCGAAGCACGAGGGGGCGTCTGAGGGAAAAGTGCAAACCCGTATCTTGCGTTCCAAGCGGAACGGCTTATCTATCCTGAAGCTGTGCTTGCGATTTTGGCCAAAGGCCGCGCCCGGCGTGGTTTCAGTCACAGTTCCACGGGCAAGCCGGTCCGGGAGGATTCGTAAATCGCCAGGATGATTTCCAGAGGGAGCCGCCCAGTGGACGCATCGGCTGTCAGCGGCGCCCCGTGCAGCACGGAGTCAACGAAGCTGCGGATTTGCAGGGTATGCCCGGCGTTGCTGATGGCGTTGGGGTCGGATGCGCCGACGTTTTGGGCGGCTTGTCCCACCGGCAGGTGACAGGCAATGGGAAGATCCCAGCGCGCGATGCTGTCCTCTTCCAGCGCGACGCTGCCGCGTTCTCCGAAGATTTCGATGCGGCGCGGGTAGCCCGGATAGGCGGTGGTCGATGCCTGAATGGTGCCCAGCGCGCCGCTTGTAAACTCCAACGCGGCGACAGCGGAATCCTCTGTTTCCATGTGGCGCGTCAGCGTGCGGGTGACGGCGCTTACGCGCTTGACCGGGCCCATGAGGAAACGAAACACATCCACCCCGTGAATCCCCTGATTCATCAGCGCGCCGCCGCCATCCATGGCCCATGTGCCGCGCCAGGATGCGCTGGCATAGTATTCCTGCGAGCGGTAATAGGGCATGGAGAGCGTGCCGCAGACGATTTTGCCGAAAGCGCCCGCGTCGATGGCGCGTCGAATCTCCTGCACGGCGGGCGAAAAGCGAAACTGCGAGATGACGCAGACCTTGGCGCCGGTGCGTGCGGCGGTGGCGATCAGTGCGTCGGCCTCTTCGAGCGTGAGGCTCATCGGCTTTTCACAGACGACGTGCTTACCCGTGCGCATGGCGGCGATGGCCTGCGATGTGTGCAGGCCGCTGGGCGTGCAAAGGCACACGGCGTCGATGTCCGGGCAGGCGATCATCGCCTCAAAGCTGTCGAACGGGCGAACGCCCGGGTGTCTTTCAATAAAGCGTGCGAGGCTTTGCGCAGAAGCGCTGCACGCGCCGGTCAATTCGGCTTCGGCGATAGAATCGATGGCTTTGGCGTGAAATTCGCTGACCGATCCACAGCCAACGATGCCGAAGCGAACATTTGGAGTCATGAAAACCGCCTCCTTATGCGTTCTTTCTTCCTAATACAATACACAAAGTGACGGGGAAAGTCAAATGCAAACCACCGGCAGGCTGCCAGTCGCATCGCCGACAGAGGTTAGTAAATGCCGTTGCTCTCTGCCCGAGACCGATGCCTGGCAAGCAGATTACCATAGCAAAACCGGCAAGCTGCCGGCCGCATTGCCGACAAAGGTTAGTAAATGCCGTTGCTCTCTGCCCGAGACCGATGTCTGGCAAGCAGATTACCATAGCAAAACCGGCACGTTGCCGTCTGCATCGCCGACAAAGGCATGCAAATTGAAGAGGTTTGCCGCATTAAAAAACCCGCCCGAAGGCGGGAGCGGATTACAGGCGAACGATGCCCGCATCCACGAGTTTTTGCAGGCTCATGAGGATGCCGAGCTTGGCGTGATACCACGTCAGGCCGCCCTGGAAGTAGACGGCGTACGGCTCACGGATGGGGCCGTCGGCAGAGAGCTCGATGGAGGAACCCTGGATAAAGGCGCCTGCCGCCATGATGACCTGGCTGTCATAGCCGGGCATGTCCCAGGGCAGGGGGGTGACATAGCTGTCAACGGGGGCGGCAGCCTGAATCCCCAGACAGAAAGCGCGCATGGCGGCTTCGCTGCCCAGTTCCACGGCCTGGATGATGTCGTGCCTGGATTCGGTGGCGTTGGGCACGCAGCGGAAGCCCAGCCGTTCATAGAGGTTTGCGGCGAAGATGGCGCCCTTGAGCGCACCGGCGGTGACGGTCGGCGCGAGGAAGAACCCCTGATACAGCGAGGTCATCAGGCCCAGATTGGCGCCGACTTCCTGGCCCAGACCCGGAGCGGAGAGGCGATAGGCGCAGCGCTCAACGCAGGCGGCCGTGCCGCAGATGTATCCGCCGATGGGCGCCAGTCCGCCGCCCGGATTTTTGATCAACGAGCCGACAATCATGTCCGCGCCGACGTCGCTGGGCTCGATGGTTTCCACGAATTCACCGTAGCAGTTGTCCACCATGCATAGGATATCGCTGCGGATGGACTTGACGAAAGCGATCAGCTCGCCGATCTGCGCGACGGAGAGCGTCGGGCGCGTGGCATAGCCCTTGGAGCGCTGAATGGTGACCAGTTTGGTCTGGGGTTTGATCTTCGCGCGGATGCCTTCGTAATCGATGCCGCCATCGGGCAACAGCGCCACCTCGTCGTACGTGACGCCGTATTCACGCAGGGAGCACTTGCTCGGGCGGATGCCGATAACCTCTTCGAGCGTGTCGTACGGACGGCCGACCGGGGAGAGCAACTCGTCGCCCGGCAGCAGATTGGCGCTCAGGGCGATGGCCAGCGCATGCGTGCCGCAAGTGATCTGCGGGCGTACGAGCGCGGCTTCCGTGTGGAAGGCGTCGGCATACACGCGCTCGAGCGTATCGCGGCCGACGTCGTTGTACCCGTAGCCGGTCGTGCCCACGAAGCAACCGGCATTTACGCGGTTTTTCTGCATGGCGGCGATGACCTTCGATTGATTGTATTCCGCAACCCGATCGATCGCGTCAAAGCGTTCGCGCAGGGAAGCGAGCCGCTCTTCGCCAAAGTTGTAAACGGCTTCGCTGATGCCCAGCTGGGCGTACATCTTCCTATTTTCATCCATGACTTTCAACCTCTTCATCCATGGCGCCGCGGCGGGTGAATATGCATCAGCGGGGCGCAATCTCATAGTCCAAACGAATGGCAGTATAACAGAGCGTGCGGGGGCTGTCAAGCAGCGCGGGAAAGCTGCGAAAAGAAATTTTCAAAAAGCGGTTGACAGCGTTGCGGATTTCCTGTATAATACATTTCGTGCCTGAGATGAGTTCAATGTTCCGGCGGAGTGTAGCGCAGCTTGGTAGCGCACGTGCTTTGGGAGCATGGGGTCGGGGGTTCGAATCCCTTCACTCCGACCATTTTTTCTCAGTCCCGAGACAATATGGCCCCGTGGTCAAGAGGTCAAGACACCGCCCTTTCACGGCGATAACAGGGGTTCGATTCCCCTCGGGGTCACCATTTTTTTAAGATGTTGGTTCTTCAGGGGCCTTTAGCTCAGTGGTCAGAGCAGGCGGCTCATAACCGCTCGGTCCGGGGTTCGAAACCCTGAAGGCCCACCATTTTTACGGCGCGGTAGTTCAGTCGGTTAGAATGCCAGCCTGTCACGCTGGAGGTCGAGGGTTCGAGCCCCTTCCGCGTCGCCATCTTTTTCTTTTCGCTCACACCATTGAGATCATGCTGGTGTAGCTCAATTGGCAGAGCAGCTGATTTGTAATCAGCAGGTTGCGGGTTCGATTCCCTTCACCAGCTCCAACTTCATATGGGTAGGTTCCCGAGTGGCCA
>CALVTV010000097.1 GCA_944363005.1 uncultured Clostridia bacterium
GGGGTGATGGTCGATGCAGGCGACGACATGCGCGGGATGCGTCGTGGTGTGGTGGTCGCAGAGGATGAGCGCGTCCTTTGCCCGAATTTCACCCCGAAAGGCCGCCAAGTCCACCCCAAAGCGCGCCAGAACTGCGCAAGACTGGGCCTGCGGGGGCGTAGGCAGCGCGATCTTGGCATCAATCCCCGCGGTTTGAAGGAGTTCGCGCAGGAGTACGCAGCTGATGGCCGCGTCGGCGTCCGCGCCGTCGTGCCCGGTGATCAGCAGCTTTCGCGTCGCTGCGGCATCGCGACAGAGGGAAAACAGGCGGTTTGTTCGCTCGCTCATGGTTGCCTCCTCGTTTTTTGTGCTTCCTATTGTATCATATTCCTTTGCAGGGGATCAAATTTTCTTTTATCCGCATAAGTTGCGCCGTGCGGCCCCGATTTGTGATATAATATAAATTCAAGTATTGTGCTGATGACTCGGGGGGCTTTGCATGAAAAAGGTGTTGACGTATTACCTGAAGCCGTACTATGGACGAATGACGCTGGGGTTTTTCATCAAGTTTCTGGGCACGGTCATGGATCTGTTTTTGCCGTGGATTCTGGCGTATATCATCGACAGCGTCATTCCGCTGGGCGATCGGGGCATGATCTACTTCTACGGCCTGGTGATGGTGGTCTGCTCCATCGGCGCCTTTGCCATGAACGTCATCGCCAACCGGATGGCCAGCGCCGTCTCCCGCGATGCCACGCGCACGATCCGGCACGACCTCTACGCGCGGATTATGCATCTGTCCGCCGCGCAGACCGACGAGGTCACCAAACCGTCGCTCATCTCGCGGCTGACGACCGACACCTACAACATCAACAACATGCTCGGCCGCGTACAGCGCCTGGGCGTGCGCGCGCCCATTTTGACCATCGGCGGCATCCTCATCACGCTGACGCTCGACCCCGTGCTGACGTTGATCCTGATTGCGACGCTGCCCTTCATCGTCTACATCACCGTCCACATCTCCAAGGTCAGCATTCCGCTTTACCTGCGCGTGCAGGACGCCAGCGACAAGCTCGTGCGGCTGGTGCGCGAGGACGCGGCGGGCATTCGCGTGATCAAGGCGCTTTCCAAGACGGACGTGGAGCGCGCGCGCTTTGACGAGGTCTCCCGCGAGGTCATCCAGACCGAAAAGAAGGCCAGCGGCATGATGGCGCGCGTCGGGCCGCTCACCGGCCTGATCCTCAACAGCGCGCAGGTCGCCGTCATCGTCGCGGGTGCGGCGCGCGTGGCGATGGGGCAATGCGAGGTGGGCCGCATTCTCGCGTTTATGACGTATTTCACCATCATTCTCAACGCGGTGGTCAACATTTCCAAGATGTTCGTCGTCTTTTCCCGGGCGGCGGCCTCTGCGGACCGCGTGATGGCGATCATCGACATGCCGGTGGAGATGCGGGCCCTGCCGCAGGCGCAAACCCGGGCCTGCGAAGAAGCGCCGGCCATTGCGTTTGACCATGTCACCTTCCGCTACGGCAAGAGCGGCGAAGCGACGCTCACCGACATCGACTTTACGCTCGAGCGCGGCCAGACGTTGGGCATCCTCGGGGACACCGGCTCCGGCAAATCGACGCTCATTCGCCTGCTGATGCGCTTTTACGACCCGGACGAGGGCACGGTTCGCCTGTTCGGGCAGGACGTGCGCACCATGGACAACGAGACGCTGCGCGCGCGCTTTGGTGTCACTTTCCAGTCCGACACGCTCTTTGAGGACAGCATTGCCGAGAACATCCGCCTGGGCCGCCCGTTTACCGACGAAGAGGTCATGCAGGCCGCGCGCGACGCGCAGGCGTACAGCTTTGTCGTCGGGGATAAGCAGGGCTTCGCTTCCGCGCTGAATGTGCGCGGCAACAACCTTTCCGGCGGCCAGAAGCAGCGCGTGATGATCGCGCGCGCCCTGTGCGGCCACCCGGATATCCTCATCCTGGACGACTCGTCCAGCGCGCTTGACTACCGAACGGACGCGAAGCTGCGCGCCGCGCTGCGCGAGCACTACGAAAAGACGACAAAGGTGCTCGTCGCCCAGCGCATTTCCTCCGTCGCCCATGCGGACCTGATTCTCGTGCTCAGCGGCGGGCGCATCCTCGCGCGCGGCACGCACGAGGAGCTGCTCGCCAGCTGTGAACTGTATCAGGAACTTTACGCTTCGCAGATGGGAGGTCTGGCGCAATGACACAAAAGAACGACGCGCAGCGCGCGCGCAAACCCCGCAATACCAAGGGCACCATCCTGCGGTTGATGCAGACCATGATGCACGATTACGCGCTGTTCATCCTCGCGCTGGCGCTCACGCTCGTGGGCAACCTGCTGGCGCTCGTCGGCCCCAGCCTGGCGGGCGAGGCCATCGACGCCATCGGCGCGCCGGGCGGCATTGCCTGGGAGATCATCATCAGAAAGTGCGTGCTGATGCTCATCTGTTATGCGCTCAGCGCAGTGCTGACCTACCTGCTCTCGCTGCTGATGATCCACATCAGCCGCGGCGTCGTCTACCGCATGCGCGAGCAGGCGTTTGACCGGCTGATGCGCATGCCGGTGGGCTACTACGACCGCCACCCTTCCGGCGACATCATCAGCCGCATCTCCTACGACGTGGACACGGTCAACACTTCGCTTTCCAACGACATCGTGCAGATCCTCTCCACGATCGTCACCGTCGTCGGCTCGCTGGGGTTCATGATCGCCATTTCTCCCAAGCTGCTGACGGTGTTCTGCGTCACGGTGCCGCTCTCGATCTACGCGGCGCGCCGGCGCGCGACCGTGACCAAACCGCTGTTCCGGGAGCGCAGCCGCAAGCTCGGCGAGCTCAACAGCATGGTGGAGGAGCAGCTTTCCGGCCTGACGACGCTGCGCGCCTACTGCCGGGAGGACGCGAGCATCGAGAAGTTCGACGTCATCAACGAGGAGGCCGTCGAGGCGTATTACCAGAGCGAATACGAGGGCAGCGTCGTCGGCCCGCTGGTCAATTTCATCAACAACCTGTCGCTTGCGCTGGTGAGCGTGTTCGGCGCGCTGCTCTTCTGCGCCGGGCAGATGACCATCGGCAGCATCTCCTCCTTTATCCTGTATTCGCGCAAGTTCTCCGGCCCGATCAACGAGGCGGCTAACGTCTTTGCCGAGTTGCAGAGCGCCCTGGCCGCCGCCGAGCGCATCTTCGCGCTGATTGACGAGCCGATTGAGACGGAGGACGCGCCGGATGCCCACGCGCTTGACGACGTTGACGGGCATGTGGAGCTCGAGCACGTGACCTTCGGCTACGAGCCGGGCCAGCCGATTCTGCATGACTTCTGCGTGGACGCCAAGCCGGGGCGGCTGATTGCCGTCGTCGGGCCGACGGGCGCGGGCAAGACGACGCTCATTTCGCTGCTGATGCGCTTTTACGACGCGCAGCAGGGCGACATCCGCGTGGATGGCAACGACGTGCATGCGCTCACGCGCGACAGCCTGCGCGCTTCCTACGCGATGGTGCTTCAGGAGACGTGGCTCTTCCACGGCACGGTCTATGAGAACCTGATCTACGGCAACGAGCATGCCACGCGCGAACAGGTCATCGCCGCCGCGAAGGCCGCGCACGCGGACGGCTTTATCCGCCGTCTGCCGCAGGGCTACGACACGCTGCTCACCGACGACGGCGCGAACATCTCCAAGGGGCAAAAGCAGCTGCTGACCATCGCCCGCGCGATGCTGCTCAACAGCCGCATGGTCATCCTCGACGAGGCGACCAGCAACGTCGATACCCGCGTGGAGAAATTGATCCAGAAGGCCATGCGCAACCTGATGGCGGGCAAGACGTGCTTCGTCATCGCGCACCGGCTTTCGACCATTGAAAGCGCGGACGAGATTCTGGTCGTCGATCACGGCGAGATCGTCGAGCACGGCACGCATCAGGAACTGATGGCCAGGAAGGGCTTCTATTACAACATGTACCGCGCGCAGTTTGAATGACAGGAGGTGCGAGGCATGCTGCGATTTATAGGAACCGCCATCTTGAGCATTTCGGCGCTTTGCGCGCTGATGGTTGGGCTGTATGAGGCAGGACTGCTTGTGCTCAATTTCAAGCGGGCGCTCTTGTTTGTCGGCTCCCTGCGGGGGAAAGGCCGCTGCCACGCGCAGTTTACCGCCTGTCACGGCCGCATTCAGCGCGTGATCCGCTTCAGGGAAAGCCGAACCTATCGCTTTGAACTCAAAGCACCGCTGAGGAGGGGCGAAATGGAGGCCGAATTGCTGGGCGCGGGCGGGCGTTCGCTGATGAGACTGTGCGCGCCGCGGGACAGCGCGCAGATTGACGTGCGGCGGGGGGAACGCTATGTGTTGCGCTTCATCTTTCGCCAGGCGAGCGGGGAGTTTGAGCTGTCCTGGAATGGGTGACGCGCGAAAAAAACGAAAACCGTCGGAAAATCGTTCCGGCGGTTTCTTTTATCTGTGCGGCATGACGCGCGCAAAGCGGGAAACAAAACCCCTCCCGGGGCGCGGGAGGGGGATGTTGTCAGTAGGTGGTCAGCCATTCGGTCGGGTAGTCGCCCACGGCGGTCACGCCGTAGGTGTCCTGCATCTCCTGGTTCAGCTCCAGAAGCCGCTC
>CALVTV010000098.1 GCA_944363005.1 uncultured Clostridia bacterium
CCCGGAGCGAAGTCGCCGCTGATTTCGGTCGTGGAACCGTAGATGACGGTTCCCTTTTCCGCAGCCGGAGCTGCTGCTTCCTCCGCAAACGCCATGGAGCTCATGGAAACGAGCATGGCGAGCACGAGAAGAACGCTGAGAAATTTCTTCATTTGAGAAAACCTCCTTTAAAAATTTATATCTTGTCGCCGGCGAAGCCGGCCTCAAAATATACGTAGGGAAAGCGGGGAAATCAGGCGTCCTGCTGATCCTGACACAATTCGATGTTCAGCAACGACGCGATTTTGGGAATCTGCTCATGCCCGGGGCGTTTGCCATGGAGAATTCGGCTGACCTGAACCGGACTGGTGCCAATCCGGCGGGCAAGTTCTCGGGCATCCATGCCGCGCTCGAGCAGACGGATTTTGACCAGCCGCCCGAAAGGCGTGAGTTCACTTCTCTTGCCCATCTCAGCCTCCTGTTGACCCATGATACACATCCATCCCGGTTAAGCAAATTAACCATAGAATATCATACAGTCTTTATGGGCGGCTGTCAAGGCATAAGACACAATTCGTCAGCACTTTGTCATGGAAAATTCATCCCGGCGCCTTTCACGCGGCCAAGTTCCTCATTTTTTGCACTTTGGGCTGATTCGTGAAACAAAACGCAGCAGGGCCTCTTCGATCGGACGCGCATACTTCATCGCAAGCACGAACGCTACGATGAGCACCACGCCCATCACAGCCCAGGCAAGCGGCGGCATGGTAATCACCCCGCCGCCCAGCAGCGCGGAAAACACAAGCCCCCACGGCCGCGCCACGAGCATGAGGCAGGCAAAGCGCGCCGTCGGAATGCTCGTCAGCCCGGCGAGCACACAGAGCACATCGTCGGGAAAGAAGGGGAACAAAAGCGTCAGAAAGAGGAACATGTCCTGCTTTTCCTCAATGAGCGGCAGGTATTTTTCCATCACGCCGCGGTCAATCCATCCCTGCACGGCCTGACGCCCCAGCCGCCTGGCCACCAGGAACACGATCATGGAACCGCACCAGATCGCCGCAATGCCCAGCAACATCGCGGGCCAAAAGCCGAGCGCCAACGCCCCGGCCATCATTGAAAGGTTGCTGGGAATCGGCGCGATGATGACCGTCAGCAGCTGCAAAACGAAATAGACTGCGCCCGCAAACGGCCCGGCGCGGTCAATGAGCGCGCGGATCTCTTCAACGGAATCGATCTTTTCAAAAAAGCCGCTTGTAACGAGCAGGTACGCCCCCACCAGCAGCAAAGCCACGATGAGCAAACCGGCAAAGATGCGCCGGCCTTTGCCCGGTTTTCCCCTGTTTTTCATAGCGTCATCTTCCATATATATTTCCCAATGCGCACGAAGCCACCGCCAGGCCCGGCGGGTAGTCCGCCCCCGTCAACTGCCCCATGCTTCCCGCGCTCACAGCACCTCAATGGCAATCGCATACCCGTAAATCCAGATCAGCAGCAGCACGCAGGAGAGCGTCAGCGCCAGGGCATGCACCGCCCGCCTTCCCTCGTGCATGCGCGCCTGCAAGAGCGGGAGCGGGGCCAGCGCATACAGATAGCGCGGGCCGGAGAGCAGCCAGGTCGGCGCGAGCACCACCGCCACATACACAAAGCTGTAGGCCGCCAGGTCAAAGGGCAGCTTGCGCTGTCCGAAGGCCAGCAGGCCGTAGACGTAAAAGATGCACAGCGCCTGAAATCCCCAGGTGTAAATCCAGTCGCCGTCGCCCATGGTCGAAAGGAAATAGGAGAGCGTCGTGTTCGTCGTCTGCCAGAACGTGCCGGGCATCTGGTACCAGTTCTCCCGCTGATACGTCATGTACATCATCGGGTCGCCGGTGACGGCCCAGTTGATTCCCCAGTAGAGGAACAGCCCGGAAAAGACGATCAGCACCTGCCCCAGGCAGGAAAGCACATCGCGCGCGCGCAGGCGCTTCTCCCCCAGTTTCCCAAAAAGCGCAACCATAAACAAACCCGCGACGATCACGCCCGGCATGCGGGTCAGCGCGCTGAGCATGCCGCAAAGCGCCGCCCACCAGGGATGGCCCCGGCGCAAGAGCACGATCGCCGCCAACGTCAGGCAAATGAACAGCGGCTCGGTATACACGCAGCACAGGAACACGCTCAGCGGACTGAGCAAAAAGTAGGCCACGGCCAGCCGGGCCGCGCGCTTGCCCGCGTGCATGCAGGCGAGCTCGTAGAGCAGGCCCGCGCAACCCGCGCTGCACAAGAGCGAAATCAGCGTGCCCGCGGCAAACACATCCCCGCCGGTCAGCACGGAAAACCCGCGCATGAGCAGCGGATACAGCGGGAAAAACACCAGCCGCAGCCGCTCGTCGCCCACGCTGGTGTACCCTTCCTGCGCGATGCCGACGTAGTGGCGCGTGTCCCAGTGCTCCCAGAGCGAGCGAAACGACGCGCCAAAGCTGCCCATGCCGCCCGACGCGCGATACATCGCGTACGCAATCAGGTAAATGACCAGGCGCGAGAGCACTGCCGCGCCCATCGCCATCAGGATCTCCCGGCGCGTTGCCGCCTGTTGGCTCTGCACGGCCAACGGCTCACGCCCGCGCGTCACGCGCACAAGGCGCACAAACAGCTGCACACCGCACGCGCCCATCAAAAGGATGGACAGCACAGCCGCCACGTCCGGCAATATTTGTAAGCCGATCACACAAAACCCTCTTTCACGCCCGCGCTGCGCTCAGCGTTTGGGCGGCTTTTTGGCCGGCCGGTATGCCGTACTCGGGTCCACACGCGGAGGCAACGCATTGATCCCCGTGATCTCCTCTTCCTCCGGCTCGATCATCTGCGCCATCTTCGCGACGCTTCCGCGCAGGAATCCCTTCTTCTCGCGCTTCGGCTTGGCGGATTTGGCGGGCTTCGCTTTCGTTTCCGGCGCTACCTGCGGCCAGAGCGGCGGGTCCGGCAATTCGGCCACGTCCTCGCCTCCTACGTAATCGCTGTACGTCTTGTCCGTGCGGCGTCTGCGCCGCCCTCCGGCGCTCTCGACCGGCGCTTCGTCCTGCGGCTGCGCCGGTTCCGCCTCGGCCTGACGGGCCATCGCCGCGTCGTATTCCGCCTTTTTGCGCTCGTATTCGGCCAGGTCGCGCTCATACTGCGCCTTCTGGCGCTCGTATTCCGCCAATTGTGCCTCGTAGGCCTCCTGTGCCAAGCGCTGCTGTTCCGCCTCGTAGGCCTCCTGCGCAAGCCGCTGCTGTTCGGCCTCGTAGGCCTCCTGCGCAAGCCGCTGTTGTTCGGCCTCGTAGGCCTCCTGCGCCAAGCGCTGCTGTTCGGCCTCCCGCGCCGCGCGCTCGGCCTGCGCCCGCTGCCGGGCTTCCTCCTGCATCTGCAACTGCCAGGCGTCGATCTCCGCGCGGCGGCGGTTGACTTCGGCCGCGCCCGGCCCTTCCGTATGCACGGCGGAGTAGCGGCGCGTTCCCTCGATATCCTGTTCGGGCCGCAAATCCGCCCGGCTGTCATAGCGCATGCCCGGATACCGGCCGAGCAACTCGTCCGGCACGCTCTCGGCGGCGCGCATGACCTGCTCGGCGTCCTGCTCGTCAATCACCGGCTGCTCGAGAGGCATCCATGTCTCCTGCGGCTGGTAAACCGGTTCTGGCTGCGGCTGCGGTGCCTCGCGGCGAGCCGCGCGCGGCTCCTCCGGCGCGTCGATGTGCAGCCACTTGCGCACGCGCAGCGCAAACAGATGATATGGCCGCCAGCGCACCAGCCAGACAACCCAGTCGATGAACAGGCCCGCTACTACGATCACCAGCACAATGCCGATCCAGTTCTTGCCTAAAAATTCAAGGATCGTCGTGCGTTCGGAGGAAAACAGCGCCCAAATGCCGTTGACCAACGCACGTACCCAGCTCATTAGTACCGTAAACAGCGAGTCCGCAATGACTCCCATGCTCTCACTCCCCTCACTGAGGTTCCCCTGCCCCGTAAAGACCGGCAGATTTCAAAAATCCGGTCGCTTGTGGCGGCCGGACCGGCGCCCCCGTTGGCGCGCATGCTTTCCTTACTTGGCCTTGATGGTGACGGTGATTTCCGGCGAGCTGAGCGCGCAGGTAAATTCCGGCGCGTTGTCGATGCTGATCTGCACCGGCACCTCATGCGTGCCCTCGCCGAGGCCGTTTACGTCCACAAACAGCCGCACATCCTCCTGCGTCAACCCATTGATGAAGTGATACCCGCCTGTCAGCTGCACGGTCTGCCGGGCGCGCGAGAGGCTCGCGCTGAGGGTGTCATCGAGGCCGTCGATTTCGACCTTCACCTGGCTGAGCGTGCGCTCCACCGTCTTTTCCTGAATGTACGCGGTGACCGCCACGTCATAGGGCACCGTGTTTTCAATGCCCGTCGGCCGGCTCAGGCGCACATAACCGCTCACGTCCGCCGTAGCGCCCTCGATGCTCAGCGGCTGCTCGGTGGTGAGCACCGTCATCGCATCGAGCACATCCTGTTGCGCGGCGACGCTCAAGCTCTGGACGGCGGCCTCCACGCCCGTGAGCTCATAGCCCTCGGCAGGTTCGCCCTTGACAAGCGAATCCACCTGCAACGGCACGTCCTTCATGGGAACGAGTTCCGTTTCCACCACGACCGTGTCGGTGAGCACCGATTCGTTGGTGGTCTCGATGAGCTCGGACTCGATGGCCTCCCCGGCGGAATCCTGCAACACGATCTGAACGCTCGCGCGATCGCTCATCCGCTCGCCGGAGAGCTGACTGGCATCGAGCTTCGCCACCGCCCGCGCAACGCGCGAGACCAGCGACTGCGGGCCGGAGACGGAGACCATGGTCGGATCGGTCTTGGCCGAATCCAGGAAATAGCCCTCGATCTCGCCCGTCTTTTCCAATACGACCGGCACGCGCCTTGTGATGTAGCGCTCCACGTTCACCGTCACGCTGCTGGGCTCGCAGGAGATGACCGGGCCGTAGAGCGTGGAGGAGAAGCTGATCGGGATCTCGTTTTCGCCCTCGCCGGTGACGTCCGTCAGATCCAGATGCGGGTTATACGACGTACCGCTCACGCGGGAGTAGTTCGACTGCGTGACCTCCACGGTCATCTTCACGCCGGAGATCAGCGTCTCCAGGTCGTCCATGACGATATAGCCGCGGCTGCGCAGCGTGGATTCCCCCGTGACGCTCACCGCGACGTTCTGGAACGTCTTGGCGCGGGTGAGCGTGCCGTCGGAGGCGACCAATATGCTCCAGAACACCATGGCAATGAGCAGCGACAGCGCGATGAGAAACCACCGGCTGCTCAATATGCGGCTGATGCCCTGGCGAAGGCCCTTGAACGGGCCGCGGGGCGCGTCAGGTTTCTTTGTCTGACGGCTGTTCATCATGGCTGCTGCGCCTCCTTTGCTTGAAATGGAGCAGGGACGCGGTCAGGCGGCCGTCCTTTTCGTCCTTCTTTTCATAGATGCCCTGCAACACCTGATGCAGGGAGGTTTCGTCCAGATAGCGAACCAGATGGCCGCCCTTGGCCATGGAGATGATGCCCGTCTCCTCGGAGACGATGAACACCGTCGCGTCGGAGACCTCGCTCACGCCCAGGCCCGCGCGGTGGCGCGTACCCAGATCGCGGCCCACGCCCGTGGTATCGGACAGGCGCAAAAGGCAGGCCGCCGCGACAACCCGGTCGCCCCGAACGACAACGGCGCCGTCATGCAGCGGGGTATTGGGCTCGAATATGTTTTCAATCAGGGGTTGGGAGATGACGCCGTCCACCTTGGTGCCGGTGGCGATGACGTCGTTGAGTCGCGTCTTTTGCTCGATGACGATGAGCGCACCCACGCGGCGGCGGGCCATATGCTCCAGCGCCAGGATCAGCTCGTCGATGATCAACTCGGTATTGCGGATCTCCTGCATGCGCGCGGAGGAGTCAAACAGCGACGTTGTGCCCAGTTCCTCGAGCACGCGGCGGATCTCCGGCTGAAACAGCACGATCAGCAGCACAGGGCCCGCATTGATCACCCAGCTGAGCAGCGCATGAATGGTGCGCATGCCGATGACTTCGCTGACCCAGGTTGCCGCCAGCAAAATGACAATGCCCTTGAAGATCTGGGAAATGCGGGTCTGGCGGGTATGGGACAAAAGCGTATAGATGATAAACGTCAGCAGCAGGATGTCGATCAGATCGATCAGGCGCGGCCTATGCGTGATATTCCACAAAATGGCGGAAACTTGTTCGGACACCGAGCTCACAGGCCTACCTCCGTTCACAGATTCATGTCATCTTATTATACACCATCATCATGCGTTGTGACAGGGTTAATCTGATGGTTTTTGAGTAAAATTTTGCCCCGTTCACCGTAGCGGCGCATGGGCCTTGGGCAAACGGGGCAAAATCGGTTCGGTTTTGGGGTGCGCGTCAGGCGTTTACGCCGTCCGCATGCGGCACGTGCGCGTCGCGTTCGTGCGGGCTGAACAGCAGAGAAATGCTCCACAGTCCGGCCGCGCCGATGACGGCGTAAAGAATGCGGGAAATCAGCGCAGCCTGTCCGCCAAAGAGGAAGGCGACCAGGTCAAATTGGAACAGGCCGATCAGGCCCCAGTTGATGGCGCCGACGATCACCAGCGCCAAAGACAGACGATCCATGTGATCCACTCCTTTCACGGAGCAGGATGCACGGATTTCGTCCGGATTATGCGCCCCAAAATGCGTTTACTCCTCCTTCTCCCCGCAGGGAAAGGCGAGCACCTTGCCGCCCGTGCCGGTTTGGCGAAGCGCCTGCGCCTCCCCGCGCACGCTTGCGGGCCAGGCGCGCAAGGGCGTATCGGCAATGAGTCCCTCGCGCGCGCACGCGCCAACCAGACGAATGGCGTATTCCGCCGTCAGTTCCGGCGAAAAGCCGAGCGAATCCGACAGCTGCATCAGTTCCTCGTAAGCTTCGGCGCTCAGATTGAGCGTGATCTCCCTGCGCACGGCCATAACCTCCTCCGCTGTGCCGGTTTCAAACCGCGTCGGCCACCTCGTCCTCCAAAACCAGCATGTCCGAAACGCGGTCCCGCCGCGCCACGCTGACGCAGACCTCGCCTGCGTATCCCGCGTCGCACAGCGCTTCCCATACGGTATTATATGCCAATTCCGGTAAATTATTGTCAGCGGACAGGTGCGCAAGACTGACCGCCCGCGTGCCTTTTTTCGCAAGCTCGACCAGCGCTTTCGCGCAGTCCGCGTTGCAAAGATGCCCGTTGCGCCCCAATATGCGCTTGCGCAGGCGCTGCGGATACGGCCCGCGCTCGACCATCTCCACATCGTGGTTCGCCTCCAGCACAAGCGCCTGGCAACCGGCCACCGCGCTGATCCAAGGCTCGCAGATGTGGCCGATGTCCGTGGCCACCCCGCAGCGCAGCCCGCGCGATTCGACGGTAAAGCCCACCGGCTCATAGGCGTCGTGCGGAATGGCGAACGGGCGAACGTTGACGCCGCCGATGTAAAAATCCTCGCCGGTGTAGAACGTGGGCACGCAGCGCGCGGGAATCCCCGGCTCCTTTTCCAGGATGCCGCGCCAGGTACCCTCGTTGGCGTAGACCGGCAAACCGTGTTTGCGGCAGAGCACGCCGAGGCCCCGGATGTGATCCACGTGCTCGTGCGTGACCAGTATGCCGTCGAGGTCGCGCACGTTCACGCCGATCTCCCGCAGCGCCGCCTCCTCGCGCGCCGCGCTCATGCCGGCATCCACCAGCAGCCGCACGCCGCCGCCCGCAATATAGATGCTGTTTCCGCTCGAGCCGGAAAACAGCGGACAAAGTGTCATTCGCATGCCTTTACAAATTCCTCTCCATCCGTTACAATCTGAAATACCGACATTATAGCGCATTTTTTGCGCCAAGTCAAAGAGGAGATCGCCATGCAAAACAGCCGCCTTTGGGGCCGCATCATTCAAAACCACCGGATTCTCCGCAGCGAAACCGTGGAGATCGAGGGCGGCGACATCGAATCCGCCTTTCTGGAGCTTTGCCGCCGGTTCGACGTGCAGCGTCCGATTCAGTTGCCCAAGCACAACCGCGAATTTGAGCGCTTCGGGCGCACGTTTTACAGCCGGGAGCACTTTACCGAGCCGATTCCCTTCCAAAAACTGGAAATCGAGCTGATTCCCGGCGACGGCGAACCCCGCCACAGCGGCCCGCGCACGCCGCTGATGGACGCATGAGCGGCGTCACCGGCCGCTTTGCGCCCACGCCCAGCGGACGGCTGCACCTGGGCAACGTGCTCTGCGCGATGCTCGCCTACCTGAGCGCGCGCAGCCAGGGCGGACGCTTTCTGCTGCGCATCGAGGACGTGGACATCCCCCGCTGTCCGCGCGCGCTGGCGGCGCAATGCATCGAGGACCTCGCGTTCCTGGGGTTCACCTGGGACGAGCCGCCGCTGTTTCAAAGCGAGCGCGGGGCCATCTATCAGCAGCACTTCGACCGCCTGCGGGAAATGGGGCGGGTCTATCCCTGTTTCTGCACGCGCGCGCAGCTGCACGCGGCGCAGGCCCCAAACCTGGGCGACCACGAGCCGGTGTATCCGGGAACCTGCGCGCATCTGAACCCGGAGGAAATCGCACAGCGCGCGAAAACCCGGCATCCCGCCATGCGCCTGCGCGTGCCGGATGCGCAAGTCGGCTTTACGGACATCCACTACGGCCCGTTTTCGGAAAACCTCGCGCGCGACAGCGGGGACTACATCATCCGCCGCTCGGACGGGCTATGGGGCTATCCGCTGGCCGTTGTGGTGGACGATGCGCTCAGCGGGGTGACGGAGGTCGTGCGCGGGCGCGACATTCTCCCCTCCACGCCGCGCCAGATCGAGCTGTTTCGCGCGCTGGGGTATGCGCCCCCCGCCTTCGCGCATATTCCGCTGCTCACCGACCACGAGGGGCGGCGCCTGGCCAAGCGCGACGGGGACCTGAGCGCGCTGGCCCGCCGCCACACGCCTGAACAGATCCTGGGTACGCTGGCCTTTGCCTGCGGCCGGCTCCCCGAGCCCGAACCGATGGGCCTGGAAGCGCTGATCGGGCGCTTTTGCTGGGCGCGCGTGCGCACGCAGGACGTGCGGCTTCCGGCGGGGTTCCCGTAAAGGCGGGGAAACCGCCGCCCGCTTGCTGCTCAAGGCCTGTTCATCTGCAAGAAGCAAAGAAGGGAGCCTGAGGGACTGAGCCGGGGAACTCGCATAGTCGTGCAGCTGGCGGCACGACTTGCAACCGACGGTGTTTTACAACAGTTTGAACGCAAAAGCGCGCGGAATCAATTGGCTCCGCGCGCTTCATTTTTTCATGGTCTTATACTATACTGACGGCACACTCACACTTTGCGAATCTGCCCCGTCTCAATCGTAGGCTGCATAGCAGCCTGCTCTGAGACTACGTTTTTCTATCCATACGAGGAAACGTCGGGCTGCCGCCCGAACCTGCCTGAGGGACAATGTCCCTCAGACTCCCTTCATCGCTTCGCGCGCTAGGAAGCAGGTTTAGAACAAGGGAAGCCTTACAGCAGCGTCTCCACCGCGCGGAGGAGCGTCACCGCCGCGCTGGCGTTGGCCGCAGCGGCGGTATCGATGAGCGTGCGCGCGCTGGTGATGATCGTGCCGGCGCTCGCGTTGTCCGCCGTCAGCACGGCAAGGTCGTCCATCAGCAGCAAAATCGCCGTCTTGTTCGCCGCCGCGTCGCTCTCCAGCAGCGTGACCACCGCGCCAAGCACCGCCTTGGGGTCCGTCAGGCCGGAGTTCGTCGCCGGGGCTTCAACCGCAGGCGCTTCCGGGGCCTCCGCCGCCGGTTCCTCCTTGGGCTCCTGGGCCTTCTCGCCGCCGCGGCCGAGCAGGTTGTTGATCACGGCACGCGCATCCTCAACGCTCTGGGTCTCAACGGACGCAGCGTCTTCGCTCTTCGGAGCTTCCGGGGCGGCCGGAGCTTCCACAGCAGCCGGCGCTTCCGGAGCGGCCGGGGCTTCCGGAGCGGCCGGGGCCGCAACAGCAGCACCCGTCGGATAGCCGACTTCATAGAGCCTGTACTCGTCGTAGCTGACGCTCACCAGCAGGTAGCGACCGTCGCCGGAGAGCTCAAAGCCGTTATACGCGCAGTCAAAGACCACGTTGCCGTGCCAGTCGATCAGGCCGCTATTGTAGTTCGCGTCGTTCACCTTCAGCAGCATGCCGGAGGAGTAGTCCAGACAGTAAATGCTCTCATAGCCGGTGACCACCGTGTCCACGCCGTCAGCGGCGAGCAGGTGAATCTGATTCTCCATGTCCGTGTACTTGGCCACAGCGCCGTAGACGTCCATGATGCTCTCCGCGTACTTGGGCGGGCAGGTTTCCACGCCCTGCTCGTTGACAAAGCCGAGTTTGTCGTCGGAAACCACGGCAAAGTAGCCGGCGGCGTTGTAGCTCTCCTCGCCGGTAGCCGGGTCATACGGGCCGTAGTAGTCGCGGCGGATGCTGTCATACATCGTCGGCACGACCAGCTTGCCCGTGCGGTCAATCAGGCCGTACTTTTCGCCGGTGTACACCGTCGCGTAATCGCCATAGAAGTCGTTGATGGAATAATACGACGGCTCCATGACCACGTTGCCCGCGGCGTCCTTGAGGCCGTAGCGGCCGTTGTCGCGGTAGGCGGTCAGGTCATACGTCGCGTAATCGTCGCTGAACGTGTAATCCACCGTGCCCAGCGCGTTGAAGTCCGCGTCGTAGGAGGTGATGGTGCCGGTGGAGCGGTCCTCAATGTTGAGCACGTTGCCAACCACGGCGGCGTCCTTGTACTGGCTGCGCGTGAGCGTCGCCACAGGCGTGGCGCCCTTGGCGAGGTTGTACACGTCCACCGTGTCGATGAGGAAATACGCGTCGCTGTCCAGCCAGGCGGTGTAATCGTACTGCTCCGCGGTGGCCTCCTTGAGCTTGAAGCCAACCACCCAGTCGCGGCTCAGGAACTCGATGTCGCCGTACTGATAGGGCACCAGCACATTGCCCAGCTCGTCAAACACGCCCGCCGCGTTGAGGCCGCCGTTGACGCGGGAGGCGATCACGTAGCCAAACGCGCCCTCGGGGCGGCTGCCGTAGGCATCGGCGGTCACGCTCTCGCCGTTGACGCGGCAGACACGGTATCCGTCGTTCGTGCGTACACATAGCAGGTTGGAATCGCTCACAAATTGGGCGTCTTCATATACACCCAATTCGGTAAACGTCCAGTCCGAGGCCAGCGCCTGAGCGGCCACGGCCAGGCACAAAACCAAAGCCAACAGCAAACAGAGCTTTTTCATTGCAGCTTCCTCCATGTTCATTAAAACTAATGTCATTATTATCCGCCTTTGGCAATCCATTGTCAAGCAATTTGAGCCTTCCCCGGCAAAATTTCTCCCCGCCCGCGCCGCGCAGGCCTGCGCTTTTGCGCGCAATGGCAACAAAAAAGCGCGCCGCCGGCGATTGTTCCGGCAACGCGCTTTTATACGCTTATTCGACTTCGATGAGGTTAATCATCACGACCGGGCGGCGCTTGGTGCGCTCATAGAGGAAGGAGCGCATCTGGCCCTGCAACTGGCCGGAGGCCACAGCCTCGCCGACCTTTTTGCCCGCGCTGACCGTGCGGGTGACGGCGTTGGCAATCTGCTGGCGGCAGGCCGCTTCGATCTTGGCATGCTCGCTGTCGTAGAGGAAGCCCATGGCGCTGACG
>CALVTV010000099.1 GCA_944363005.1 uncultured Clostridia bacterium
GGCTGCGCGCAGGGATTGCGGATATTCGGCGGGGTCAACGCGGGCCGCGTGGCCATGCGTCAGGGATAAAAGAAGAGCTGCTTCGGCGGAAATTCCGCTGCAGGCAGCTCTTTTTTGTGATCTTGGGGAACGACTTTCGTGGCTCCTTTCTCAAAAAGCAAAATCATCCGTTTGGAAGGAAATGCGAATCTTCGAGCTATGCCGGCGGCTGCATGACGCGCATGCGCGGGGGGAATACTGAACGCGATTCTTGGAGGAAGGAGAGAGACGGAATGATCGAACAGGATACCATCAGACTGCTCAGGGAGTGCGACGCGGGCATCAAAATGGGCGTGACCTCCATCGATGAGGTGGTGGACGCCGTGCGCGACGACGCCTTCCGGCAGATGCTCGTGCGCTGCAAAAACGAGCACCTCAAGCTCAAGGAGGAAATCGGCGAACTGCTGGACGCCTACCATGACGACGGGAAAAACCCAAATCCCATTGCGCAGAGCATGTCATGGATGAAGACGAACGTGATGCTCGGCATGGACGAATCCGATCAGACGGTGGCCGGCCTGATGACCGATGGCTGCAACATGGGCGTCAAGTCGCTGCATAAATACCTCAACGAGTACAAGGCGGCCAGCGAAGAGGCCAAGGACGCGACGAAGAAGCTGATCAATCTGGAGGAGAAGTTGGCCGTGGATATCCGGCGTTTTCTCTGAGCCATTTGAGTCTGCCTCGCGGCAGGCTTTTTTTATGCGTCAAAGTGAATCAAAACCCGTTGACAGAGCCAGCCTTCGATGGTACAATAGGAT
This sequence comes from uncultured Clostridia bacterium, assembly GCA_944363005.1. Classification (GTDB taxonomy): domain Bacteria; phylum Bacillota; class Clostridia; order Christensenellales; family Aristaeellaceae; genus Ventricola. The sequence continues at coordinate 801 of CALVTV010000099.1, forward strand.
CAAACATATGAATAATAGTTCATATGAAGAAGTGTGAAGCCGGAGTTCACGGCAGAAAGGATGAAACGTCCATGAAAAAGACATATCCGATTGAGGTGGATTGCGCCAACTGTGCGGCGAAGATGGAGGAAGCGGCCAAGAAAACGGCGGGTGTGCGGCATGCGGTGGTAAACTTCATGACGTTGAAGATGGTGGTGGAGTTTGAAGAGGGCGCCGACCCGAAGACCGTGATGCCGGCGGTGCGTGCGGCCTGCAAGCGCGTAGAGGACGACTGCGAGGTTTTCCTGTAAATCGGGGAGAGGGACGAGAAGATGAGTAGGAAGCAGAAAAAAATGCTCGTGCGCATCATCGTGTCCGCGGCGTTGATCGCGCTTTTGCAGGCCGTGCCCCTGCAGGGGGCGTGGCGCCTGGCGGCGTACATGGTTCCGTATTGGATCATCGGGTACGACATCCTGCTCAAGGCCGCCAAGGGCGTGCGCAACCGCCAGCCGTTTGACGAGAACTTTTTGATGGCGGTGGCCACGGTCGGCGCGATCGTGCTGGGGGAGTATGTCGAGGGCGTGGCGGTGATGCTCTTTTACCAGATTGGCGAGCTGTTTCAGAGCTATGCGGTGGGCAAGAGCCGCCGCAACATCAGCGCGCTGATGGATATTCGCCCGGATTACGCCAACATCGAAGGCGCGGATGGCGAACTGGTGCGGGTGGACCCGGACGAAGTGGCCATTGGCACCGTGATCGTGGTGCAGCCCGGCGAAAAGATTCCGCTGGACGGCGTGATCCTGGAGGGGCATGCGGCGCTGAACACGAGCGCGCTCACCGGCGAGAGCCTGCCGCGCGAGGTGCAGGAGGGCGACGAGGTCATCAGCGGCTGCGTCAACATGAGCGGCCTGCTGCGCATTCGCACGACGCGGGAATTCGGGGAATCGACGGTGTCCAAAATCCTGGAGCTGGTGGAAAACGCGAGCTCCCGCAAGTCGCCGCCCGAGAATTTCATCACGAAGTTTGCCCGCATTTACACGCCTGCCGTGTGTTATGGTGCGGTTGCCCTGGCCCTGCTGCCGCCCATCGTGCGCCTTTTGCTGGGCATGGAGGCGCAGTTCGGGGAATGGGTGATGCGCGCGCTGACGTTCCTGGTCATCAGTTGCCCCTGCGCGCTGGTGGTGTCGATTCCGCTGAGCTTTTTTGCGGGCATCGGCGGCGCCAGCCGGGAGGGCGTGCTGGTCAAGGGCTCCAATTACCTGCACGCGCTGTCCCAAACGAAGGTGGTCGTCTTTGACAAGACGGGCACGATGACACAGGGCGTCTTTGAAGTCAGCGAGGTTTCCCCCTGTGGCATGGACGCCGCGCAGCTGGTGGAATGGGCCGCCCTCGCGGAGAGTTACAGCGCGCATCCCATCAGCCAGAGCCTCAAGCGGGCCTACGGTCAGGCGATTGACGCCTCGCGTGTGCAGGACGTGGAGGAGATCGGCGGGCATGGCGTCACGGCGCGGGTCGATGGCAAGCGGGTTGCCGTTGGTAACGAGCGGCTGATGGCGCGCGTCGGCGTCACGGTACAGGCGGGCAGGCAACCGGGCACGCTGGTTCATGTGGCGGTGGAGGGCGTATATGCGGGCTGCATTTCGATTCAGGATCGGATCAAGCCCGGCGCGCGGGAAGCGATCGATGCATTGCATCGTCAGGGCGTTTCGCGCACCGTGATGCTCACGGGCGACCGGGACGACGTCGCCCAAAAGGTGGCGGCGGAGCTGAACATCGACGAGGTTCACAGCGAATTGCTGCCGGCCCAGAAGGTCAGCTGGGTGGAAACCATACTGGAGAAGAAGGCCAAGGGCGAGACGGTCGCGTTCGTGGGCGATGGCATCAACGACGCGCCGGTGCTCTCCCGCGCGGACATCGGCGTGGCCATGGGCGCGCTGGGGTCGGATGCGGCGATTGAGGCGGCGGATGTGGTGCTCATGGACGACGATCCGCGCAAGATCGCGTTGGCCATTGCGCTTTCCCGCAAGTGCCTGCGCATTGTGTATCAGAATATCGCCTTCGCCATCGGCGTGAAGGGCGTCTGCCTGGTGCTGGGCGCGCTGGGCGTTGCGGGCATGTGGGCGGCGATCTTTGCGGATGTGGGCGTGATGGTGCTGGCCGTGCTCAATGCGATTCGCGCTATGCGCATTCCCAAGCTCTGAGAAAGGGGGACATTCGTGAAAAAGAACGAGTTGGAATGCTGTGAATCGACGGAGGTTCACGAGGAATTGTTGGCCCAGGTTCGGGAAAACCTGCCCCAGGAGGAAAAACTCTACGACCTGTCGGAACTGTTCAAGGTCTTTGGCGATTCGACGCGCATTCGCATCCTCTTTGTGCTCTTTGAGGCGGAAGTCTGCGTCTGCGATCTGGCGGCGGCGTTGGGCATGACGCAGTCCGCGGTGTCCCATCAGCTTCGGATTCTCAAACAGAGCAAGCTGGTGAAGAGTCGCCGGGAGGGCAAATCCGTCTTCTATTCGCTCGCGGACAGCCACGTGCGCACGATCATTGATCAGGGCATGGAGCACGTCGAAGAGGAATGAGCGATTCAAGCAAATCCACAACAAAACGGGCGGCCGGCTTGTCAAAGAGCCGGTCGCCCGTCTGTTTAAGTTGCGCAGGAAATTTGAAATGAGCCGCGCGAAGGCGCATCAGATGGCGTACTCGCCGTCGGAGAGCACGCGCAAGTCCGACTCGTACAGGGCCCGCAGCGCGCGGATCATGTACTCCACGTCCTTCGAACCCGCCGTTTCGTAGCAGGAGTGCATGGCGAGCTGGGCCAGGCCGATGTCCACCGTGTTCATGGACAGGTGTGTGTTGGCGATGTTGCCCAGCGTAGAGCCGCCCAGCACATCGGAACGGTTGGTGAAGTGCTGCACAGGTACGCCGGCACGCGCGCAGATTTCGGAGAAAATGGCGCTGGATACGGCGTCGGTGGTGTATTTCTGGTTGGCGTTGTGCTTGATGACCACGCCGCCGTTCATGAATACGCGGTTGTCCGCATCGTACTTTTCGGGATGATTGGGGTGAACGGCATGCGCGTTGTCGGCCGAGGCCATGAAGCTGCGGCAGAGCGCGGCCCGCAACTCGGCATCGCTGGCGTCCAACGCGGCGGCCGTGCGCGCGAGCACGTCGGTGAGCAGCGAGGAGTCCGCGCCCTGCTTGGTGCCGCTGCCGACTTCTTCGTTGTCGAACACGGCAAACACGCTGATGTGCGGCCCGTGCTGGGCGGAGAGGAAGGCTTGCAGGGACGTGTAGGCGCATTCCAGGTCGTCGATGCGCGGGCAAGAGAAGTATTCGCCCTGCGCGCCCCAAACACTGCCGGGCGTCCGGTTGTACAGGAACAGGTCGGCGCTGACCACGTTTTCGGGCTCCGCGTTGCACAGCGCCGCGATCTCCCGCGCCAGCGCGCCCTTGGCCTGAACGTCGCCGTAGAGCGGCAAGAGATCGATCTGCGGGTTGAACTTGTAGCCGTCGTTGATTTCGCGGTTGAAGTGGATGGGCATGTTCGGAATCAGCGCCGCGTCGCGGCCCAGATCGATCAGCCGGGTGCGAAGCCTGCCGTTTTCGCGAACGAGCGCGCGCCCGGCGATGCCCAACGGGCGGTCGAGCCAGGTGGACATGATCATGCCGCCATAGCGCTCCACGTTCAGGCGGATATACTGGCCGAGCGCCTCCTCCTCGTGATGGGGTTTGAGCTTGAATGTCGGGGAATCGCTGTGGCTGGCCACGATCACGAACGGCGCGAAACCGCTGTCCGGAATGGTCAGCGCGATGATGGAGGAGAGATTGCGCGTGAGGTAGTAGCGGCCGCCGGGGACAAGGGCGAAGGAGGAGCCTTCGTCAAGGCGGACGAAGCCGGCCGCGTCGAGCATGGCGCTCAGGGTATGTACGGCGTGAAACGCACTGGGCGAACGGTGCACAAAATCAAGGAAACGGTTCATGACATCCTCCTTACAATACAATGGAATGTATTTCATTATACACGCCGCATTGCGATCGGGCAAGAGGAGCCTGCCGTGCGGGCGGAAATTGGGCGGGAGGAAGCGTTTGGCGCCGGGGTTTCTGCGGGCGTTCAGCGGGAATCGTCCGCTTCGATGAACCAGTAGGGCTCGTCGTAAAAGAGCATGAGCGTGCGCTCGCCCACGCGGCAGGTATAGCGCATCCCCTGCCCACCGGCTTTGAGGGATGGGGCCGGACGCACATCGACAATGCGGTCGATCCGGCAGGCGGGGCCGTCCTCCGTGCGCAGCATCAGCGGCACGATTCGCCCGTCGAGCGTAAAATCGGCCCGCACTTTGACATACAGCTTGGCCGCGCTTTCCCGATGCACGGACATGGGGGATCAGCCTCCTTGTTTATCCCGCGTAAAAGGGGACGGGATGGATGGTGTGATTTTCGACGGGGTTGATTTGCGCAAAGTCGCGGTCGCACAGCACAACCCCGCGTTGCACGATTTGATGGCCATAGCGGCGCCGGAGGCCGTCGATGGAACGCTCAAGCTGCTCCAGCCGCATGCGCTTTTCCTCATTCCCGGTGAAGTCGAGCTGGATGGGCGCGTTGTCGGGCGAAAGATGCGAGCAGCTCAGGCCCACACTGCGGTAGGGGAAGTGCCCGCCAAAGCGCCCGGCGAACAGGCCGAGCGCAGCCTGCGCGATTTCATCGGTGAGGTTTGTCGGCTCCTTGAGCATGCACTGGCAGGAGGCCGTGCTCAATTGTGCCGTTCGCGCGCTGATGCTCACGCAGCGGGCGCGCAGGCCTTCGGCGCGCAGCCGGGCGGCGACGGATTCGGCCAGCAGCGTATACAGGCAGCGGGCGTCCTCTTCACAGGTCAGATCGTGCGGCGGGGTGGTGCTGTTGCCGATGGACTGGATGGCCATGCGCTGGTCGGAGGGCATCACGGGGGAGCGGTCTTCGCCGTTGGCAAAGGCGCTGAGCGTCAGACCGTTTTTGCCCAGGCGGCTTTGCAGCAGCGCGGGATCAAACCGGGCCAAATCCCCGATGGTCGTGATGTTGATGGCGGCGAGCTTGCGGCGCGTGCTCGGGCCGACGAAGAGCAGGTCGCCGGCCGGCAACGGCCAGACCAGTTCCCGAAAGCGATCGGGCGCAATCGCGGTCACGGCGTCCGGTTTTTTCATGTCGCTTCCGAGCTTGGCAAAGACCTTGTTGAACGATACGCCCACCGAAATGGTGATGCCCAGCTCCTCGCGCACGCGCCGGCGGAGGGCATGCGCCATGCGAACGCCTTCGTCCCAGCAAAGACCGGGCTGACTCAGGTCAATCCAGACCTCATCGAGGCCGAAGGACTCCACGCGGTCGGAATACTGTTCGAATATGCGGCGCATTTTGCGGCTGAAGCGCACATACAGAGAGAAGTCGGCCGGTACGCACAGAAGCTCCGGACACTTTTGCCGCGCCTGCCAGATGGCCTCGCCGGTCTTGACTCCGTAGCGCTTGGCAATCTCGTTTTTGGCCAGAATGATCCCGTGGCGTGCCTGCGCATCCCCGCTGACGGCCACGGGGCGATGCCGGATGGCGGGGTTATACAGGCATTCGACCGAAGCGTAAAAGCTGTTTGCATCGCAGTGCAGGATGATGCGGTCCATCGCGCAAGCCTCCTCTTTTGGCCGTCTTTCTATAGATGGGAACAAATGTTCTTGTATTAAATTATAAGACCTTTTGCCCGATTGTCAATCACGAAAATTCTGGAAGCCGGTTGACAGCGTTTGACACAGAGCGAAATCCGTGAACAGCAGGATACACATTTGAACGAATCGCAGGAGACGTGAAGATTTATATTTTTTTGCAAAAGCGCATGATGCGTGGTAAAATGGGGCAGGATGGACCTATGGAGCATCATGTTCCACACAGAAAGGAGTAAAATCGATGAGATGTCATGTTAATGAGAATTGCATTGGCTGCGGACTGTGCGCCAGCACGTGCCCGGAAGTGTTCACCCTGACGGATGCGGGCGTTGCGCGCGCGCAGGAAGGGGAAGTGAGCGCCTCCGTGGAAGCGCAGGCGCGCGAGGCGGCGGAAAATTGCCCGGTTCAGGCCATTGAGTGCGAAGAGTAAAAAAGATTCGCCCGGCAAATCGCTCGAAGGAGCGGTCTGCCGGGCGTTTTCTCTTGGAAAATTCAGGGAACATCGCGGGTCAGGAGAGCCGGGTAGGTCAAGTCCATGCCCAGCGCACCGAGCGGAGCGGTGATGAGGATGGCCAGCACGGCGACGGAGAGCACCAACGGGCCGCAGGCAAGGCCCATGGCCAGCGGAACGCCCCCGATTGCGGCCTGCACGGTGGCCTTGGGGCAATAGGCGATGACGCAGAAAAGGCGCTCTTTGCGGTTGAGTTCGGTGCCAAGCAGGCAAAGCCACACCCCGATTGCGCGAAATACGAGCGCAAGGGCGATCATGGCGACGGCCATGCGCCCGGCGTTGAGCGTATAGCGGATATCCACGGCGGCGCCGACGAGCACGAAGAGGATGACCTCTGCCGCGATCCAGAGCTTGCCGAATTTTTCGCCCAGACGCTTGGCCACGCGCGGGCTGCACGCCATGTTGAGCGCGCAGGCCATGCTCATCACGGCCAGCAGCCCGGAGAAGGGAAGCGGAAGCACGGATTCGATGGACGTGAGCAGAAAGGCCATGCCGAGCACGACGACTACTTTGGTGCTGTTTCGCACGGAGAGGCGATGGGCATAGGCGGTTTCAAAGAAGCGCGCGAGCGCATAGCCGACAAGTGCGCCTACCGCCACGCCCAGCACGATGGAGACGGGAATGCCCGACAGGCTCATCAGCGTGGCTTCCCCGCCCTGCGCCATGCCCAAAAAGGTCGAAAACAGCACGATGACAAACACATCGTCGCACGAAGCGCCTGCCAGAATCAGCTGCGGAATGCGTTTTTGCGTGCCGTAACCGTCGTCCATGAGCTGAACCATGCGCGGAATGACGACGGCCGGCGAAACGGCACCCAGCACAGCGCCCATCACGGCAGCTTCCGCCAGAGAGAGATGAAGCAGACCCGGCGCAAAGAGCACGAAGGCCAGAATTTCAAAACTCGCCGGTATGCAGGACATCAGGATGGCAGGCCGCCCGACGCGCCTGAGATCCGAGAGGTTGAGCGAAAGCCCGGCCTTGAGCAGAATGATCACCAGGGCCATCTGCCGCAGATCCGAGGAGACGGAGAGGATCGAGGCGTCCAGCAGATTGAGCGCATAAGGCCCGAGCACAATGCCCGTGAACAGCATGCCGATGATGCGCGGCAGGCGCAGCCGCTGGCAGAGGGCCGCGGCGGCAAGGCCCACCAGAAAAATGAGCGCCAGAGAAGCAATCAACGGAATTCCTCCTTCTTTGGGAGACGCAAAAAGCTGATGCCTTCTGCGACCCGATCATCACAGAAGTCATCAGCTACAAAGCGGTTTAGGTTGCCCAAGGGAGAACTTCATTCCCTGGCGCTCAGTATAGCATGATTGACGCAAATTGTAAATGTGGATTCATGCTTTTTTGTCGAGCACTGGCGAAAAAATGTGTATATGCTGAGCAAACATGCGCGCCCAACCATTCCCACTGGCGCAAAGCGCATAATCCTGGCGCATGATTCCATACTAGGGAGGCCGAAAGGAAGCTAAATGAAGAAGGAGGCAGCATTCGTGCGAGCGACCGGAATTGTGCGTAGAATCGACGA
>CALVTV010000100.1 GCA_944363005.1 uncultured Clostridia bacterium
CCGCCGTCATCACCCCCGCCAATCGATGAGGGGTTTTTCTGCCATTCATGGCTTCACCTCGCTGTTCCGTCTGTCCGTTCAGTATACCACATCCGGCGCAATCCTGCTCCCCTTTTTTGTGAGAAGCCTTACTTCTCGAATTCAAATTACATCCACAACAACGTGAATTTTCGCTCGAATATGCACCTTTTAAACCATATCGAACATTATTTGTTTCAATTGAAGCCCCGTTCTTCCCACATTCTTGCGTTTTCCTCAAATTCACACCACAAAGGGACAAAATACAGCAGGAGCATCCTCAGATGCTCCTGTTCTTTTGCTTCTTTGGGCGTCCCGCCTTGAGGCGGTTTTCATCGGAAGTCCCTGCTTCCCGCGCAAGATTCTTCTATCGTAGCGTTCGCGCCGGTTTCAAGCCCCTGTGTGAGCGGCATTTTCGGCGATCTCTCCCTGAATCTGATCGACAAACTGACGCGCGATGCGCGGCGAAACACCGTTGTGGCTGACCGTCCAGGCGCGGGCGCGGGGCATGAGCGTCTCCCAGTCGTATTCCATGCCGCGAGCGTCGAGCAGCGCGCGCACGATGGTGAAGTATTCCTCCTGCGTCGGCGCGGCGAACGTGAGCCGCAAATCAAAGCGGTCGGCGAGCGAGTACTTTTCCTCCAGCGTATCGCGCTCATTGACGTCGTCCTGCCGCTCAGAGAAGCGCTGGCGCACGATGTTGCGCCGGTTGCTCGTGGCGTAGACGACCACGTTTTGCGGCCGGGCCTCCAGTCCGCCTTCGAGCACCGTCTTGAGCGCGGTATACTCCGGGCAGGAGTCGTTGAACGCCAGGTCGTCCACAAAGACGATGAACTTGCCCGGCTGCTCGCGCAGCATGGAGAAGATTGTCGGCAGGTTCGTCAGCTGCGCCAGCGGCACCTCGACAATGCGCAGGCCTTCAAGCCACATGCTCGTCAAAAGCGCCTTGACCGTCGCGCTCTTGCCTGTTCCCTTGTCGCCATAGAGCAGCACATTGCCCGCCTGGTGCCCGGCAAGCAGCCGCCGCGTGTTCTCCACCAACACGCCCCGTTCGCGCTCATAAAGAACCATGTCCTCCAGGCGGATGGGGTCCGGTTCGCGAATGCCGCGCAGGCCGAGCGGGTACGCCTCGCTGACGCCCACCCACGTGCTCCCCGGGCAGCTGGCAAACAGACCGCTGCCGTGCTTGCGGAAAAACGCCGCCACCTTGCGCGCGCCGTCGCGCGTGAGCATGTCCGCGCTGACCCGCGGGTCAAAGTCCACCCCGCCCAGCGCCGGTTCCCACATCGGCAGGCGCGCCGCAACCTTGCCGGGCAATCCAGCCCGTTGGCAGAGCAGCAAAAACATCGCAGGCTCGATGGCCGTAAGCTTGCCGAGCGTCTGCAAATCGTGCGCCAGCGCACTGACGACGCTGTACGGCAGCTGATCCGCGTCCGTGCGCGCGCAAAGCTGCGCCACCGGGCTCTCTTCAAACAGGGCCGCTGTCAGCGCCGCGCGGGCAAAGCCCTTTTTGCCGCAGGCCGATTGTTCAAGCCACGCATTGTAAACCGCACAGTACGCATAGGTGAGTTCGCCCTCATCGGTGTGCTCGTTCGCGCAATCGCAGACCAACCGGTACAGCGCGGCCATGGCGGGCTGTTCCATCACGTGGCGCAGCACCGTCATGCACTCGATGTCCAGCATCAATTCATGCAGGTCGTAACTATCCATGTTCTTCTCTCCTGTCCTGCCGTCGCGTGCGCTTCGCGGTTACATGCGTTCGGGGGCCTCCACGCCGATCAGATACAGGCCGGTGCGGATGACGTCGGCCACGGCGCGCGTCAGGTTCAAACGCGCCAGCGTGCCCGCCGGATCGCCCTCTTCCATGATGCGGTGTTCAAAGTAATACTTGTTGTAGGCCTGCGCCAGGGACGTGGTGTGCCGCGTGATCATGGACGGCTCGTTGGCGTCCATCGCCTTGCGCACGATCTCCGGGAAGCGGGAAATCAGCAGCAGCACGCTGCACGCCTCGTCGTCGCAGAGCACGCCATAATCCGGCTCGACGTCCGAAAGATCCGGCGCTTTGCGCAGCACGGAGCAGCAGCGCGCATGCGTGTACTGCACGTACGGGCCGGTTTCCCCGTCGAAGTTGAGCGCGCGCTCCCAGCGGAAGTCGATGTCCTTGTTGCGGTCGTTGTGCAAGTCGAAGTAGACCACGGCGCCCACGCCGACCTGGCGGGCCACCTCGTCCTTGTTGGGCAGGTTCGGGCTCTTCTCCTCGATGATCTCGCGGGCCTTCTCCACGGCCTTGTTCAGCAGGTCCTCCAGGTAGACGATGTAGCCCTCGCGCGTGGAGAGCGCGCGGCCCTCATAGGAAACCATGCCGAAGGAGACGTGCTCCATGCCCTTGTACCAGTCGTTGCCCATCAGCTCAATGATCTTGAAGAGCTGGCGGAAGTGCAGGTTCTGCTGGTAAGCGACGACGTAGAGGCACTTGTCGAAGTGATACGTGTTGTGGCGGTAATACGCAGCGGCCAGGTCGCGCGTGATGTAGAGCGTCGCGCCGTCCGAGCGCAGCACGATGGCCGGCGGCATGCCGTAATCATCGAGCATGACGACCTCCGCGCCCTGGGACTTGGTCAGCAGGTTCTTCTCCCGCAGCTCATCGACGACGGGCTGCATCTTGTCGTTGTAAAAGCTCTCGCCGGCGTACGAGTCAAACGTCACGCCCAGCATGTCGTAAACGCGCTGGGTGTCCTTGAGCGTAACCTCCTTGAACCAGGAGAAGATCTCAAGCGCCTCCGGATCGCCGTCCTCAATCTTCTTGAACCAGGCACGGCCCTCATCCTCCAGCGCGGGATCGCGCTCGGCCTCCTGATGGAAGCGGACGTAGAGATCGACCATCGCCTGCACGCCGCCGCGCTCGACGTCCTCGCGGTTGCCCCACTTCTTGTAGGCGCAGATCATCTTGCCAAACTGCGTCCCCCAGTCGCCCAGGTGATTGATGCCAACGGTCGTATAGCCGTTGAAATCGTAGATGCGCTTGAGGCTGTGTCCGATCATGGTGGTGGACAGATGGCCGATGTGGAAGCGCTTGGCGATATTGATGGAGGAGTAATCCAGGCAGACCGTCTTGCCCTTGCCGATATCGCTCGCACCCCAGCGGCCCGGCTGGCTGAGCACGGCCTCGATGAGTCCGCGCGCCATGCAGCCGCGCGCCACAAACACGTTGAGATACCCGCCGACGACCTCGACGTGATCGATCTCCTCCCCCGCGCAGCGCTCCGCCAGCGAAGCGGCGATCATCTGCGGCGCCTTGTGCAGCGTTTTGGACATGCGAAAGCACGGCAGGGCGTAATCGCCCATCTTCTTCTCCGGCGGAATTTCAAGCATGCCCGCCACATCCTTGGCGCACAGTCCGCATCCCTCAAAACACGCCGCCGCCGCATCCGCAATGCGTCCGGCGATGATCTGTTTCATATCCATATCAGGGTTCCCTCTCCTCTGTTTTCATTCGGTTTACATTTTATTGTAACAGATACAGGCCCTGCTGGCAAGCCTTGCCCTTGCGTAAACTTTTAAAAAGAAATCAGTTGACAAACGTTCCCTGATATGATACGCTCTTTTCGTCAACTCAATCCGTTTTATATGTTTACCAAGGAGGTTGCCCACCATGAACCACCGTTTCGTTTTGACGCAACGCATTGTCCTTGCCGCCCTGTTTGCCGCGCTGATGGCCGTCTGTTCGCAAATTCAGATTCCGCTGCCCATGGTACCCATCAATCTGGCGCTCTTTGCCGTGCACCTGTGCGGCGCACTGCTGGGGGCCAAGTGGGGCGCGCTCTCCATCAGCGCGTATGTGTTGCTCGGTCTGGTGGGCGTGTCGGTCTATGCGGGCTTTGCCAGCGGCCCCGCCGCGCTCTTTGGCAAGACGGGCGGGTACATCCTCGGTTATATTCTCAGCGCGTTTCTCGTCGGTCTGCTCTCGCGGCGCATCGGCTTCACGTTCAAAGGCCTTTGCCTGTCCATGCTCGTCGGCGTGGTCGCCTGCTACGCCTTTGGCACGGTGTGGTTCATGGCCGTCACGGGACTGAATCTGATGACGAGCCTGGCCTACTGCGTGATCCCCTTCCTGCTGGGCGACGCCGTCAAAATTGTTCTGGCGGCCCTGTTGGCGCTTCGCCTCAAAAAGCCGCTGCAAGCGCTGGGATTGGGCGGCTGAAGAAAGAATTCTTTCTTATTCAAATACACCGTTTTCCCCTGATCATAAAACAACGCCGGAGCATCTGCCCCGGCGTTCCTGTTATGTCAATCAATACCAACCGTTGGCCATGGTGGCCTCTTCATCGCGCACTCCGTAGCTCTTCTTGTACTCCACGCGGTAAAAGTCGTCCATCTGTCGAGCGGTTTCAGTCCGGCGCGCATCGCGAATCGAATAAGCCACGTTCACGGCAATCAGCGCGACGAAAACGAACAAAGCGGTCATACCTAGCACTCCTTTGTCATCCGGAAGGGATTCACATCCACCGACGGAAGGGCCTTGCCTGCGCCCCTCTCTTTGCAGGTACATTATATCATCTTTACCGAAATTTCGCACGCTTTTTCCTTGAAAAACCTAAATAAATTCTGCGTTGCCGTAAGCTGCAATCCACCCCCTTTGTCCGGGCCCCGCTTGCAGATTCAGCGGAGGAAAACGCATTCCCCCTTCAGAAAATATGCATTTCGGCAGGGAAAAACCGCTTTTTTTGAAGTCAAGCCCTAAATAAAATTTCCTGACCTTTCCTGATCTTTCCTGATCTTTTCAGACACTTTCAACCAAACCGCATCAAAGTGCAAAGGAACGCTTGTTCCCCTTTTTATTTTATGCTATAATGGCTCTTGATTGACGGGCCAAAGCCCGATTTACAGGGAGGTTGCACATGCAGGAAGGCCGCTTTGTCCTCAAATCCCCGTTTCAACCGCAGGGCGATCAGCCGCAGGCCATCGAAGCGCTCACCAAGGGTATTGAGGCCGGCATGCCCTGTCAGGTGCTGCTGGGCGTCACCGGTTCCGGCAAGACCTACGCCATGGCCTCGGTCATCGAGCGCATCCAGCGGCCGACGCTGGTCATAGCCCACAACAAGACGCTCGCCGCGCAGCTTTGCGCCGAGTTCAAGGAGTTCTTCCCGGACAGCGCCGTGGAGGACTTCGTTTCCTATTATGATTACTGTCAGCCGGAGGCCTAC
>CALVTV010000101.1 GCA_944363005.1 uncultured Clostridia bacterium
ATTCTGTTATAGTAATTATACACAAAATGGAAATATTTGTCAAGGAAAATCGAAATCTTTTGTGCAAAAATGCGGTTCACAGCCTCGCGAACAGCCGGTTTACACCATGTCCTTGATCTGGCTGTAATTCATCGTGTGATGAAGCACGCTGGCGCAGCCGCCGAGGATGCCCGCCTTTTTGCCCAGCTGGGAGTACTCGACGCGGATGGGGTTGGGCGTTTTGCCCTTGAGCTTCTGGAGGATTTCGGGCAGGCAGTCCTTGGCGCTCTCCATCACGCCGCCGCCGAGCACGATGACTTCGGGGTCAAGGAGCGTGGAGATGGCGACGAGCACCATCGCCAGCCGCTTTTTGAAATCGTCGATCAGCTCAACCGCCCAGGGAACCTGATCCTGCGCATACGCAAAGAGCATCTGCGGCGTGATGACCTCCCCCTCGCGGGCGTATTGCATCGCGCTTTCTTGCAGGCCGTAGCCGGAGAGGCGCGTTTCCAGCGCGCCGTATTGCGGATACTCGTAGTCGAGCTCCTTTTCGTTGAAGATGAGATAGCCCAATTCGCCCGCGCCGTGATGCGCGCCGCGGAAGATGCAGCGGTCCAGAACGATGCCCATGCCCAGCAGCGTGCCGATGTGGATATACGCCAGGTTGAGCGCCTTTTGTTCGCTGCCGAACCAGGATTCGCCGAGCGCTTCCAGGTTGACGTCGTTTTCCACGAGGATTGGGCAGTCAAAATGCTCGGCGAGCCGGTCCGCCAGGCAAACGTCGTTCAGCCCGACCGTCGGCGCGGCGATCACCTTGTTGCCGTTGAGCACGACGCCCGGCACGCCCACGGAGATGCCGCGCACGATCTTGCCCTTTGCGTGCGCGTACATGTCGCTGGCCAGCGAACGGATCAGCTCCACGCAGTCTTCACCCTTGCGCTGGTGATCCTTGAGCGTATGGCTTTGAAGGATCTGGCCGGTGATGGTGCACAGGGCCGCCATGGCCTTTTGTCCGCCGACCACGATGGAGATGACCACGTTGAGCTGGGCGTCCAGTTCAATGAGCGGGCGGCGGCGGCCGCCGCTGAACTCATACTCGCCCTGCAGGCAGATGAGCCGCTCTTCCATCAATTCATCGGTGATGCGCACCACGCTGGAGAGGCTGAGCGCAAGATCCGCCGCGACAGCCGTTCGGGAAACCTTTCCCCGAAGGCGCATGTACTCCAGAATGCAGGTGCGGTTGATGTCGCGCATTTCTCTTGAGATCACTGGACGCATATCGTTTGATTCCTCTCCGTGCAGTATTGTTATGCGCGCGCCACGCCGGTTTGCCTTGCGGCGCGCATGACGGCCTGCGCGACCGCGCGCGCGCAGCGCGGGTCCAGCGCATCCGGCAGGATGTATTCGGGTGAGAGCGCGTCGGCGGCCAGTTCGCTCAGCGCCAGGGAAGCCGCGGTTTCCATCGCCTCGTTGATACACGACGCGCGGCAATCCAGCGCGCCGCGGAAGATGCCCGGAAACGCGAGCACGTTGTTGATCTGGTTGCAAAAATCGCTTCGGCCCGTGCCCACGACGGCGGCGCCTGCCGCAAGCGCTTCATCCGGCATGATTTCCGGCGTCGGGTTGGCGAGCGCAAAGACGACCGGCCGGGGCGCCATTTCGCGCACCATCTCGCCGGTGAGCACGCCGGGCGCCGAAACGCCGATGAACACGTCCGCGCCGGACAGGGCTTGCGCCAGGCCGCCCGAGCGGTGTTCACGGTTTGTGACGCGGGCGATTTCCCTTTGCGCGTCGTTGAGTTGCGCCATGCCCTCTTCGAGGATGCCGAAACGGTCCACCAGCGTCAGGTTCTTCGCGCCCATGTGCATCAGATGGCGCGCGATGGCGATACCGGCGGAACCGGCGCCGTTGATCACCACGTTTGCGCGCTCCATGGTGCGGCCTGTCAGCCGCAGCGCGTTGATGAGCGCCGCGGCGACGACGATGGCCGTACCGTGCTGATCGTCGTGAAACACGGGGATGTCGCAAAGCGCCCGAAGCCGCCTTTCGATTTCAAAACAGCGCGGCGCGGCGATGTCCTCGAGATTGATGCCTCCAAAGCTCCCGGACAGCGCGGCGATGATGCGCACCGTCTCCTCCACATCCTTGGAGCGGATGCAGAGGGGAAACGCGTCCACATCCGCAAAGGCCTTGAACAGCGCGCATTTGCCCTCCATGACGGGCATGCCGGCCTCGGGCCCGATATCGCCAAGGCCGAGCACGGCCGTGCCGTCGGTGATCACCGCGACCAGGTTGCCCCGGCGCGTGAGCGAATAGGATTCCTGCGCGTCCTGCTTGATCGCCAGGCATGCCTGCGCGACGCCGGGCGTATAGCACAGGGCGAGGTCCTTCCGGCTTTCAACCGGGACGCGGGAGATCACCTCGATTTTTCCCTTCCATTCCCGGTGCTTTTGCAACGATTCTTCCTGTATGGTCATCTTTCTCCCTCTTTCAAACCACGGTTTAAAGAGCCGAAAGATGCGCTTTAACGCAGAAGATCTTGAACAATTCCGTTATATCACACACATTTCGGCTTGTCAATCCTTGCCAGGGGTTCATGCGCCCTGCGCCAGCGGCATGCCGCTGTGCTTGGCGGCCAGGTACACCGCGCCCCATTCGGCTTCCCGGCTCAGCGGCGCGGACGTGAGCAGCGGGAACACCTGCCTCACCCGGCGCGTCACCTCGTCCATCAGCCAGGGCGTGCGCGTGAGCATGGAGCCGGAGAACACGAGCGGATAATGCGCATCCGCCATATGCAGTCGGCGGCCCAGCGCCAGCGCCAAATCCGAAAGGTGCTGCGCGGCGCTTTGCATGATCGGCCGCGCCATGGCGTCCCCCTCCTCGAACGCGGAAACCACGCACAGCGCGAGCTGGGCCATTTCGGACTTGTTGCTCTGGTAAACAAAGTCAACCAGTTCGTCGATTTCCCGGATGCCCAGCGCATCGCAAATTCGTTCAAACATCGGGCTTGGCGCGCCGGTTTTGTCGTATTCGTGAAGGACGGCCTGTATCGCCTTGCGGCTGATCCAGTAGGCGGACCCCTCGTCGCCCACCAGATAGCCGTACCCGCCGACGCGGCAATCCACGCCCGCGCGGTTGACGCCATAGCCGATGGAACCCGTTCCGCTGATGAGCAGAATGCCCGGCTTGCCCTTCGTTTCCGCCGCAAGCGCGATTTCCGCGTCGTTGACGATCAGCGTACGGCATGGGAAGTGGAGTTGTTTGACGATTTCGTTGACCTCGCGGCGGGATTTCTCCGTATCCACTCCGGCTGTGCCCAGGCAAAGCCCCTGGCAATCCTCCAGCGCGCAGCCGCTTTCCCTGAGAAATTGATCCAGAATCGCCTGAAGATTGGCCAGAACGCACGAAACGGGGTTGCTCTCCACGTTCGTGCTCTTGCCCACGCAATGCCCCAGCACCGCGCCGTTCTCGTCACAGGCCAGCAGTCTGGAGTTCGTGCCGCCGCCGTCAATACCGATCAGGTACTTCAAACTCATCATCCTCTGCTGTTTTCTACAATGGCGCGCAGTCCTGCTTCCTGCTTGTCCTGCGACGCCTGTTCCACGGCCTTGCGCTGATCCATCCACGCTTCCCGCTGGGCCTGGCGCTCGCGCTCCCTTTTTAACATGTCCGCCATGGCCTTCGGGCCGCAGCCGCCCGGCACGTTGCGGATGGAGACGAAGTGCTCCGGCTGCAGGCAGGCGGTGAGCGTGGCAAACGGGGTATGCAGCGGCTTTCCGGTTACGTCCTGATACATCGCCGCCATCTCCTGCGCGTTCAGGCTCGTCAGGCTGCGTCCCTGGGCGGAGAGCGTGCGCGCCACGCGGGAAGCTACGCTGTGCGCCTTGCGGAAGGGGATGGCTTCCTCGCGAACGAGCGTGTCCGCCAGCTCGGTGATGGCGGCAAAACCATTGCGCGCGCGCTCGAGCAGCACCTCGCGGTTGACGCTCAGCGTGCCCATCACGTTGCCCCAGAGCGCATAGCACTTGGAAAGCGTGTCGCACGCGCTCCAGAGGAAGGGCTGCGCGTCGTCCTCGGTATCGACGATGTCGCCGTAGGGCGTGTTATGCAGCATGGAAAGCAGCGTCGCGCACTGTCCGCCTACGGAGGACAGCAGGCTGCGCAGGTGTTCGATGGAGACGGGGTTGCGCTTCTGGGGCATGATCGAGCTGATCTGCACGTACGGGTCCGCCGCGCGGATGCCGTTGTATTCCTGGCCCGCCCAGAGCATCAGGTCCTGTACGATGCGGCCCGCGTCGATGGCGCAAAGCTGCAGGGCCGTCGCGGCCTCGCCCAGATAGTCGCCGCCGCCGATGGCGTCGTAGCTGTTGAGAATATAGCCGTCAAAGCCGAGCAACTCGGCCATTCTGTCCCGGTCAATCGGGAAGCCCGTCGTCGTGATGGCGCAGGCGCCCATGGCGCTGCGGTTCACGGTTTCGTAGGCGGGCACCAGGCGGTCAAAGTCCCGGTTGAGGATTTGGCAGGCCGCCAGCAGGTAATGGCCCAGGGTGCTGACCTGCGCCTGCTGGGTATGGGTGATGGCGACCATGATGGTCTGCTCGTGCTCCTTGGCCAGAACGGCCACCTTGGCGATGAAATCGCTGAGCGCCTCCATCACCTGCGCCAACCGGCGGCGCAGCACCATGCGGTACATGGTCACGCCCATGTCGTTGCGGCTGCGCGCCAGATGCAGGCTTCCGGCGGGATCGCCGCACAGCTCCAGCAGCTTGCCCTCGACCTCGAAGAACAGGTCCTCGTACGCTCCGGTGTATTCGCCGTGGGCGAGCGCGTCCGTGTCGATCTGACGCAGGCCCTTTTCAATGGCCAGCGCCTCATCGGCCGTGAGCAGCCCCTGCTCGCGCAACATGATCAGCTGCGCGCGGTTGACCTCCATCATCGCGCCCAGCAGGTTCTCCTTCGCGTTGTCATACGCCGGCTTGAGCACCAGCGCCGTAAACGCCTTGGAGGGGAAACGGTTCCCGTCCTGCGCCTGAATCTGCGCCCGAAGCGCGTCAAATTCGTTCATGATGATTTCTCCTCTCTACTTCGTAAAGTGCAGCCACTGGGCGACGAGCTTGTCCAGCTCCGCGTAGGCGGCTTGCAGCGTCTTTTCACCGATGACCGTGCTTGCGGCGGAAATCTGCCCGCCGTATCGGTTCAGGCCCATCGCTTCGCCCTCAACGTGGACGTGGCGGCCCGGCAGTTTGCGGCTGGTCAGGTCGTAGCGCGCTTCGCCTTCGGCCTGCTGGCCCAGCGCGGCCCACGCGCAGGAGAGCTCGTACGGCCCGCCATGCCCGCGCCCGCCGCCGGGAAAGAGCGCCTCGGTCTGTTCCGAAGAGAGCAGCTCCCACCAGTTGACCACCAGCGTATGCACCGGGCCGCGCATCGCCTCCGCCGCCGCGCGCGCCATGGACATGTTGCCGTCGTGCGCGTTGAGCAGCATCACCCGGGAAAAGCCCGCGGCGTAAATGCCCCGCAGCACGTCGATCAGGTAGGCGAGCATGGTCGGCGGCGAAACGGAAATGGTCGGCGCGCCCTGGGTCTTGTTCGGGCAGGTGGTGTAATACACCGGGGGATAGACGGCGCAGCGGTACGCCGTTTGCGCATAGGCGGCGAACGCCTGCGCGATGGCCGCGTCCGTGCCCAGCGGGGCCATCGGCCCGTGGTATTCAAAGCTGGCCAGGGGCAGCAGCGCAAAGTCGCTTTCGGCGGCCGCGGTTTCCCAGTCCCTGCCCCAAATGCGGATTGCCTCCAAAGGGGTTCCTCCTCTCAGATCGCGGAAGCGGTGCTGTCGCCCTTGATCTTCTCGGAGATCAGCAGCAGCACGGCGACCAGCACGATTTGCAGCGTGCCGTAGGCGCAGGCCGTTCCAAAGCGGAACGAGTACATCTGGTTGTTGATCGCCACGGAGATGGGCATGCTGGAGGGCGTGTACAGCAGAATCGACGCGACGAATTCGCCGATGCCCTGCACAAAGCCGAGGATCGCGCCCGAGGCGATGCCGCCCGCCACCATCGGCAGCACGATCTTGCCGAACGTATAGAGCCAACCGGCGCCAAGGCCACGCGCGGCCTCCTCGCAGGAGCCGTCCGTCTGCGCGAAGGAAGCGTAGGTGGAGCGGTAGACCAGCGGCAGATGGCGCACGAAGTAGGCGATGGGCAGGATGAAGAACGTGCCGACAAAGACCTGACCGAAGCTGAAGACCGTGGGCACGTTAAAGGCGGCAATCAAACTGATGCCGACGACCGTGCCCGGCAGCGACCAGGGCAGCATGATGAGTTTGTCGACCACGCCGCGCCCGCGGAAGCGGCGGCGGCTGATGAAATAGGCTGCGATGACGCCGAAGATCACGTTGCCGATCGTGGCCGCCGAGGACATGATCAGGCTGTTGCGGATCGGGGCGAGAATTTTCGGGTTAGAGAACAGGTCGATGTAATACTGAATCGTGTACTGCGTCGGCAGGACCTGCGTCGTCCACTTGCCGTTGACCGAGAAGGAGATCAGGATGATCGTCAAAATCGGCAGCATCAGGAAGAGCACCGCCGCAAACGAGGCAACGATGGCCACGACGCGCGCGGCCTTGTTCTTGACCTCCTTGCGGTGAACGGGCGTTCCCTTGCTGACGCTGGCATAGCTCCTTCGGCTCTCGTAAATGCGCATGAGCACCAGGAAGGAAATGGAAATCAGCGCCAGAATCGTGGACTGGCAGGAAGCCATGGCCAAATCGCCGTTGGTGCGCGAGATGACGATCTGCATGGTCAGCGTGCGATCCACGCCGTAAATCAGCGGCGCGGTATAAGAGGCCATGGAGATCATGAAAACGAGCATGCTCGCCGCGACGATGGAGGGGGTGAGCATCGGCAGGCGCACCCGCCAGAACACTTGCCACTTGTTGCAGCCCAGGCCGTTGGCGGCCTCCTCCAGCGAGGTATCCGCATTGCGCAGCGCCGCGGAGACCGGGAGGTAAAAATAGGTATACATGGTGAAGGTATGCATCATCAGCACACCGGCGATGCCGTCCAGATAGAAGGGCACCTGCGGCAGGCCAAAGAGCACCTTGAGCCCGCGGGGGATGATGCCGCTTTCGCCATAGAGGAAGTCGAAGGAAAACGCGCCGATGAGCGAGGGCAGCGCCATGGGGATGACGGCAAACGCCTTGAGCATGCGCCGGCCGGGGAACTCAAAGCTCTCCAGCAAAAACGCCATGCCCACGCCCACGATGCCGCAGGTGATCACGCTCAGCACGCTGATGTAAAAGCTGTTCCAGGTCGCCTCCAGGTTGGTCATGCTCGTGGTGTTGAAGAAGCGGCGGTACAGGTCGAGCGAGAAGTGCCCGTCCACGAAGAAGCCGTCCTTGAAGATGCTGATGAGCGGGTAGACCACGTAGCCCAGCAGCACGAAGAACACCGGCAGCAGCACCACATAGATGAACCAGGGGCGCGAGGAGATGGGAAGCCTGCGCGAGGCGCTGCGATTATTCATCCTCACGCCTCCCCCTTCAGGAAGTACACGCGCTCGCGGGGCACATGTACGCCATAGGACTGCCCGATGCTCTTGGGGTCGGGCATGTGGTTGACAAACGTCGCCTTGAGCACGGTGCCCGCGACGTCAAGCAGGTAGTTGGCGCTCATGCCGGTGAACTCGGCATGGATCACCTGGCCGCGCAGCAGGTTGTCCTCCCGGCCCGCCGCGGGCTCGATGCATTCCGGGCGCAGGGCGACCAGCAGCGTTTCGCCTTCCTTGTAAGTCACACCGGAGGCCGCGTGCTTTTTAAAGCCGGTCAGGCGGCTGCCCTCTTGAAGGCGCACTGTGCAAAGTTCGCCTTCCGCGCGCTCGATGACGGCGGGCAAAACGGTATGCTTGCCGATGAACTCGGCCACAAACCGGTTCTCCGGCCGGTAATAGACCTCGTAGGGCGTGCCCAGCTGCTGGGTGACGCCGTTCTTCATGATCAGAATCCGGTCGGAGACGGCCATCGCCTCCGCCTGATCGTGCGTGACGTAGATGGTGGTGATGCCCATTTCCCGCTGCAGGCGCTTGATTTCCGAGCGCGTGTCGTCGCGCAGCTTGGCATCCAGATTGGACAGCGGCTCATCCAGCAGAAGGATTGTCGGCTCGATCACCAGCGCGCGGGCGAGCGCCACGCGCTGCTGCTGGCCGCCGGAGATCTCCTGCACCTTGCGGTTTTCGTAGCCGCCCAAATGCACCTTTTCAAGCGCCGCCGCCACGCGCCGCTTCTGTTCGTCCTTGGGCACCTTGCGGGTCTTGAGGCCGAAGGCGACGTTCTCTCCGATCGTCAGATGCGGAAACAGCGCGTAATTCTGGAACACCATGCCGATATCCCGCTTGTCGGGCGAGAGCGTCGTGACATTCCAGTCATCGAAGCGGATTTCTCCGCTGGAGGGGAAGCTGAATCCGGCGATCATGCGCAGCGTGGTGGTCTTCCCACAGCCGGACGGCCCCAGCAGCGTGAAGAATTCTCCGGACCGAATGTGGAAATCCGCGTCGGCCACCGCCGTGAATTTCCCGAAAGTTTTTTTGACATGGTCTAAAATCACATCAGCCATTTCCGTATTCTCTCCTCAAATGCGTCGTCAAAAGAATACGGCGGGCGGTTGTGCCGCCCGCCATTGCCGGTTTTAGTTTTTGCCCTTGATGTTCTCGTCCCAGTAGGTCATCCATTCCATTTCCTTCTCGGCGACGACAGACCAGTCGATGTCCATCGCGACGAGCTCCAGATCCTGAATCCACTGCGGGAGCTGATCCTGCGGGATGTCGCCCTGCGCGGGGATCTGATACATGTTTTCCGCCAGCGCCAGCTTGATTTCCGGCGTGAAGAGGAACTCGTAGAACGCCTTGGCGCCTTCAAGGTTCTTGGCGCCCTTGACGATGCCCACCGCGTCCACCAGAATCGGCGCGCCGGAGGCCGGGATCACGTAGTCAAACGGCTGCTCGTTGACCAGCTTCTGGATCATGATATCCTGCAGGTTCCACAGCGAGAGCGTGCCCTCCTGGCGCGCGAGCTTGAGGTACAGGTCGGTCGGGTTCTGGGCGTATTCCTTGGTGTTCTTGTCAAGGCCCGCCAGCCACTCGTAGCCCGCGGTGGGGTCGTCGCCGCCCTGGGCGTAGATCATGCAGCAGTAGATGGTGCGCATGGTGCCCGAAGCCATGACGTCGCGAATGATGATCTGGTCTTCGTACTTCGCGTCAAGCAGGTCGTCCCACTCGGTGGGCACGTCTTCCGGCGCGAGCGCGTCGGAGTTGTACATGATCACTTCCGGCAGCAGGATTTCGCCGTACCAAAGGTCGTTGGGGTCCTTGTACTGCGCCGGGAAGCTCTCGGCAAAGCTGGGGGTATAGGCCTCAAGCAGATCCTCCTTGGCCGCCATCTTGAATGCGGCTTCCGTTCCGCCCCAGAGGAAGTCCGCCTGCGGGTTGGCCTTCTCGCCGCGCACGCGCTCCAGGATCTCCTGGGCGCCCATGTTCAGCACTTCCAGATCGTACTGCGGATACGCCTCTTCAAACAGCGGCTCCACGTACTCGATCACGTTCGTGTCGCGGGCGGTGTACACCGTCACCTTGGTCTTCTCCGCTGCGGATGCGGTCGCGACAGCCCCCACAGCCAAGGACAGAGCCAGACAACCCACGAGCCATTTCTTCAGTTTCATGCGATTCCCTCCTGTGAAATTTCTTTATCTTTTTACACAATTGATTCTCCTCCAATTGTGCAAAGATTCGTCCTTGGGCGCGCGCCCGGCATGCCGGATGGCGCGTGTTTTCCGCCGGGTCAAGATATTTTCACGTTGCAAGTAATTGCTCAAAAAAATATGAAACGCTGAATTGTTATGGTTCATTGTCTTGTTATTTGCAACGTGAAAGTTTGTTCATCTATCTTATATCACATTTATTAAACTTTGTCAACTCTTCCAATTCAAATTTTTTTAATTTCTTTTTTTATGGGATTTGACCAAATGTTGCGCGGCGAATGGCTCGCCTGTTTTCCGCAGGGCGGCAAGGAGATTTGGAGGGTGCGCGCGCTTTTTTAGAATTTCCACATGGAAAACGCCGCGCGCGGGGCATACTAGCGCCATCGGAACATCCCAAAGAAGGAAAGGACTGGATGCAAGATGTCGCAAAATCAACGCCCATTTGGCCTGTGGGACAAGTTGGGCTATCTCTTTGGTGATTTCGGCAACGATTTCACCTTTATTCTCTCCACGACCATCCTCATGAAGTTTTACACGGACGTGATGGGCATTTCCGCGGGCGTTGTCGGCACGATCATGATGATTGCGCGGTTTGCGGACGGCTTTACGGACGTGACCATGGGCCGCATCTGCGACCGAAGCCGCGCGGTGCCGGGCGTTGGCAAGTTCAAGCCCTGGATTCTGCGCATGTGCGTGCCGGTGGCCGTGGCGTCGTTTTTGATGTATCCCAGCGCGCTGGCGACGCAGCCGTATGGGCTGAAGGTGGCGTACCTGCTCGTGACCTATATTCTCTGGGGATCGGTGTTCTATACCTCCATCAATATCCCGTATGGCTCGATGGCCTCGGCGATTTCCCCGGAGCCGGGCGACCGCCAAAGCCTGTCCACATACCGCACGATGGGCGGCACGCTCGCCGGACTGATCATCGGCGTGGGCCTGCCGCTGATCGCTTACCAGAAGCAAAACGGCGTGGAAACGCTCGTCGGCAGCCGGGTTACGCTGGCGGCGGGGCTGTTTTCCGTGTTGGCGGTCGTTTGCTATCTGCTCTGTTACGCGCTGACGACGGAGCGCGTCAGAACCGATGAGAGCGAAAAGCTCAAGAAACAGTCCTCGGTGCTCGACATGATCCGCAGCGCGTTCGCCAACCGCGCGCTGCTGGCGATCATCGCCGCGTCGGTGCTCGTGCTGCTGGCCCAGCTGACGATGCAGAACATGGCGGGCTATATTTACCCGGATTACTACAACAACGCCTCTGGCCAATCCGCTTCGACCGTGCTGATGATGGTGGCGATGATCGTGGTGGCCGCGGCGTCCAAGCCGCTGGTAAAGCGCTTTGGCAAGGCGGAAGTCAGCGCCGCTGCCAGCCTGTTTGCCAGCGGCGTCTGCCTGCTGACGTATGTGCTGCGCCCGCAGAACGTCTGGACGTTTGTGCTGCTGCAAATGCTGTGCTGGCTGGGGCTGGGCGCGTTTTCCATGGTCTGCTGGGCGCTGATCACCGACGTCATCGACTACGCGGAGATTCGGACCGGCGTGCGCGAGGATGGATCGGTTTACGCGCTCTACTCTTTTGCCCGCAAGATGGGCCAGGCCCTGGCTGCGGGCGTCAGCGGCTGGCTGCTCTCGCTGATCGGCTACGTTTCCGGCTCAACCACCGGACAGACCCCGAAGGTGCTCAGCGGCATCATGGCCATCACCACGCTCGTGCCCGGCATCGCATTGGGGCTGCTCGCCGCCGTGCTGGCCTTCTGGTATCCGCTGCATAAACGCCAGGTGGAGGAAAATGTCGCCCGCCTGCGCGAAAAGAGGGAGAAGGCGGAGCATGGCGATTGACCCCCATCAAAAGTCAAGAGGCTTTTGACCGCGCGAAGCGAAGAAGGGAGTCCGAGGGATTAAATCCCTCGGGCGGGTTTGGGCGGCAGCCCAACGTTCCCCAAGAAGAAAAAAGAAGTCAGGGAGCGAAGCGAGTCCTGACGGGTCATACAGGAAAAGCCAGGGGGATGCGCGCAAAATAAGGAAGCGTTTTGCGCGCCAACCAGGCTTTTTCCTCCCTTTACCGCGGTGTATGAAGACGAGTAAAAGAAGGAAATCCACTTCATATATCGAAAGAAATATGAATAAAAGAAAGGATGATGGCTATGAGAACGACGCTGA
The DNA here is from genome assembly GCA_944363005.1 of uncultured Clostridia bacterium. Classification (GTDB taxonomy): domain Bacteria; phylum Bacillota; class Clostridia; order Christensenellales; family Aristaeellaceae; genus Ventricola. The sequence continues at coordinate 11,877 of CALVTV010000101.1, forward strand.
ACCTCAACCGCAAATGGGCGTTCTTGTTCAATACGCAGGAGGCCCCAAAGTCCATGCCAAGCCCCGCGTATTTCGTCAACCTGCCCCATACCTGGAATGCCATTGATGGACAGGACGGCGGCAACGACTATTTCCGCGGCGCCTGTTGTTACGTCAAACAGCTCTCCCGCGAGGAAATCCCGCAGGCGGAGCGCCTGTTTTTGGAGGTGCAGGGCGCGAACTCATCCGCGGATCTGTACGTCAACGGCGTGCACGTCGCCCATCACGACGGCGGCTACTCAACCTGGCGCGCGGAGATCACCGAGGCGGCCGGGCGCGAGGGCGACGTGCTGCTTGCGCTTCGCGTGAGCAATGCGCCCAGCGGGACCGTTTATCCCCAGATGGCTGACTTCACGTTCTACGGCGGGTTGTACCGCGACGTCAACCTGATCGGCGTGCCGGCCTCGCACTTTGACCTCACCTATTACGGCGGGCCCGGAATCGCCGTCACGCCCAAGATGCAAGGGGAGCGCGCGCAGGTGGACATCCATGCCTATCTGACCGGGCAAAAGCCGGGCCAGAGGCTGCGCTATCGGGTTTTCGACGCGAGCGGCAAGGAGATCTTCTGCACCGAGACGCCCGAGACGCAGGCGCAATGCGTGATCGAGCAGGTTCACCGCTGGCACGGGCGGCGCGACCCGTACCTCTACAGCGCGACCGTCGAGCTTTGGGAGGGCGATACGCTGCTTGACCGCGTCGGCACGCGCTTTGGCTGCCGCTCCTTCGCCCTCGATCCGCAACAGGGCTTCCTGCTCAACGGCGAACGCTACCCGCTGCACGGCGTCTCCCGCCATCAGGACCGCTGGGGCATCGGCAACGCGCTGCTCCCGGAGCACCACGAGCAGGACATGGACCTCATCTGCGAGATGGGCGCCAACACCATCCGCCTGGCGCACTATCAGCACGACCAGCGCTTCTATGACCTGTGCGACGAGCGGGGTATGGTTGTCTGGGCGGAGATCCCGTATATCTCCCGGCACATGGGAGGCGGCGACGAGAACACGATCTCCCAGATGAAGGAACTCATCGCTCAAAACTACAACCACCCGTCGATCGTCGTCTGGGGGCTGTCCAACGAGATCACCATGAGCCCGGGCGACGAGACGGACATGATCAAAAACCACGAGCGGCTCAACGCGCTCTGCCACGAGATGGACCCCACGCGCCGCACGGTCATCGCGGTGGTGTCCATGTGCGACATCCACGCGCCCTACCTGCGCATTCCGGACGCCGTCTCCTACAACCACTACTTCGGCTGGTACGGCGGGGACACATCGATGAACGGCCCGTGGTTCGACCGCTTCCACGCGGAGTTCCCCGACGTGCCCATCGGCATGAGCGAATACGGCTGCGAGGCGCTCAACTGGCATACCTCCACGCCCCAGCAGGGCGATTATACGGAGGAATACCAGGCATATTACCACGAGGAGCTGATCCGTCAGCTGTTCACCCGGCCGTATATCTGGGCGACGCACGTGTGGAATATGTTCGATTTCGGCGCGGATGCCCGCAACGAGGGCGGCGAAAACGGCCAAAACCACAAGGGCCTGGTCACGTTCGACCGCAGCTATACAAAGGACGCCTTGTACGCCTACAAGGCGTGGCTGTCGGACGAGCCGTTTGTGCATCTGTGCGGCAAGCGGTATGTCGATCGCGTGGAGGATGTGACGCGGGTGACGGTGTATTCCAACCTGCCGGAGGTGGAGCTGCGCGTCAACGGGAAGTCCCTGGGCAAAAAGCGCGCGGAGGACCACTTCTTCCGGTTCGACGTGCCCAACGCAGGCCATTCGCGCCTGACGGCCATCGCCGGCGACTGCCGGGACGAGAGCGAAATCCGCAAGGTCGATGCGTTCAACGAGGCCTACCGCCTGCGCGAGAAGGGCGCCGTGCTCAACTGGTTCGACATCACCGCGCCCGAGGGCCGCTTCTCGCTCAACGACCGCATCGGGGATATCCTCGCCGTGCCGCAGGGAAAGGCGCTCATCGACGGCCTGCTTTCCAAGATGGCCGCGGGAAAACCGGCCGGTTTTCAGATGAACGAGAATATGATGCGGATGCTGGAGGGGTTCACCGTGCTGCGCATGGTCAACCTGATGGGCGCGGCGATGAATGAAAGCCCGAGCAAGGAAGCGCTGCTGGCGCTCAATGAAAAGCTCAATGCGATCGAGAAAAAATAAGAGGCTTCGGCCTCTTTTTTTGTGCATGAAAAACGACTGCTGTTTCGTCCTTTGTAAAGACTTCGCCCAACCGCGCGAAGCGAAGAAGGGGTCTGGTGCCAATGATCCGGGGAACTCGCATAGTCGCGCCGCTCTCGGCGCTTCTTGCGATTCCCGACACTCCGCCGGGCTGCTTCGCCCACTGGGCGCGCCCGGCTCCGGTTCCCCAGACGGGGTTTGGGGCGGTAGCCCCATCGTACCCTTCCTGACAGGGAAAAGCAAGTTACATTGCTTTGCACAGGGCGGCGACGCTTTGCAACGGTTTCAAGCGACGTTTGCGATACGACCCGTCAGGTTACGCTTCGCTCCCTGACTACTTTCTTTATAAATGCTTCGCGATGGGGAACGTTGGGGCGGCTGCCCCAAACCCTGCCTGAGGGATTTCATCCCTCAGACTCCCAACTTCGCTTCGCTCCGGTTTCAAGCGAGCGGGCCTTGACGCAGGAAAAATCAAATCCCCCCTGTTTTCCTCAGAATTGACAGCCACGTTTTCTGGTCGTATAATAGAAATAGTTGTGTTCATATACGGAGCGGTGCTCCGAAACTTTCGAGGGAGGATTCCCCGCATATTATGAAACCCCTGGATCAATTCAAGCGCACCCCGATGCGGCGCTACGACCGCGCTCCCCAGCAGGAGGGACGCATTGAGCACGCAGGCCGCTTTAAAAAACGCTATTTTGACCTGCCCGCGCCGGTGGAGACGTCTGGGCGCCTCTTGCCGGGCATCCTCTGCGGACTGATGGTGCTGCTTTGGTGCAACGCCAGCGCGCCGCTGACCGATGTGCCGGACGTGCAGACGCGCTTTGCCGACTGGGCGCAGAAGCAGAACGAGGAAACCGTCAAGCAGCTGCCCGGCAACACGCCGGAGCCCGGAACGGAGCTCTACGAGGCCGTGAACTTCAACCAGCAGGAAGTTCAGGAGCAGGTGCAGGAACAGGCCCAAATCACGCCGGAACCCCAGGTGCAGGAGGAAGAGGGCTCGCAGTTCAAGCACTATGAGCCGGGCGAATTGACGTACAACACCGAGCGCATGAGCGTTTCCATCGAGCAAAAGCAGAAGGACGGCATGACCTATTTCGTCTGCGACATCAAGCTCACCGACGTCAGCCAGCTGCGCACGGCCTTTGCCGGCGACTCCTTCACCAGCGGCATCTACGAGGCTGTCTCCGACATCGCGGACCGCCACAGCCCCGTGCTCGCCATCAACGCCGACTTCTGCCGCTATCACCGCGACGGCGTCATCATCCGCAACGGCGAACTGCTGCGCAAGCAGAACATCACCCGCCATCACCTGCTGATTATCGATGAAAACGGCGACCTGTCCGCGCTCACCGACCGCACCGGCAAACAGGGCCTGGTCGCCAACGATCTGGAGGAGCAAAACACCTGGCAGACGTTCGAGTTCGGCCCCGTGCTCGTGCAGGACGGCGCGGCGGCGCGATTGCCGGAGTCCTTCTACGTCAACTGCCACGACGGATACTACGAGCCGCGCACGGCCATCGGCCAAATCGGCCCGCTGCATTACATCATCATCGTCGTGGACGGCCGGCGCGAGGGCTATTCCACCGGCGCGAGCATTCCCCAGCTTCAGGAGCTGTTCCTGGAAGAGGGCGCGCAGTTCGCCTTCAACCTCGACGGCGGCGGCTCGACAACGCTCTACTTCCTGGGCGAGGTCATCAACATGCCCTCCGGCGGCAAGGAACGCTCCGTGAGCGACGTAATCATGTTCATGCCCAACCCCAGCTGATTTTGATTGACGAAAGGAACCTGAAAATGAAGAAAGTCCTGGCTTTGCTGCTCGCTCTGAGCCTGACGCTGTGCGCCTCCCTGGCGCTGGCCGCGACCGAGCCCAACAGCAAGAACATCGAAAACACCATCACCTACGAGAGCGACACCCTGCGCATCACCATCGATCAGTGGTGCTATGCGTTCAACAACACGGATTGCCGCTTCTTCGTCGCCAATGTCTACACGACCCGGCCTGATCAGCTGCTCACGGCGTTCGCCGGCGAGGAGTATTCCACCAAAAACGCCGAGGCGACCAGCGAAATCGCCGCGCGCCATGAGGCCGTGCTCGCCTTCAACGGCGATTACTACAACTACAAGGACAAGTACAACATGATCATCCGCAACGGCGTGCTCTACCGCGACATGCCCTCCACGCGCGATTTGTTGCTGGTCTACAACGACGGCACGATGAGCGGCGTGCTGGCGGCGGACCGCCAGGAGGGTATGGGCCAGACGTACATCGATCAGGGCGTGGTGCAGAGCTTTGAGTTCGGCCCGCTGCTCGTGCTCAACGGCGAAAAGACGCAGCTGCCCGACAAGTACATCATCTACACCAAGGACACCGTGCGCGAACCGCGAACCGCCATCGGCCAGGTCGATGCCAACCACTTCGTGGTCATCGTCGCGGACGGGCGGCGCGACGGCTGGAGCGACCTGGGCATGACGCTTCAGGAGATGCAGCAGGTCTTTGTGGACCAGGGCTGCCACATCGCCTATAACCTGGATGGCGGCGGAAGCGCAACCATGGTGCTCAACGGCGAGCTCGTCAACAAGACCAGCGGCTCCCGCGAGCGCAACGTGAGCGACATCCTGTATTTCGTGAACTGAGTCAGGCAGAGGAGGTGAGCGCATGCGCTTTTTCGCGAGCATCGCGCTGCTTTTGCTGCTGCCCGCGCTGGCTTTGGCGGGCGAAGGCGATCCGCTGCTCAGCGGCGATGAGCTGATGGGCCTGGAGGAGAGCTATTGCGCGTTTTTGGATGAGCTGGGCGACCTGCTCGTCAGCCGCGGCCTGCTCTCCGAGGGCGATTTGCCCGCCTGGCGCGACACGCAGCTGGGCGACTACTTCCAAAATGGCGGTTACGGATCGATCCTGGTGACGTACATGCCCGGCGCGATCGACTACGCCCGCGAGGAGGACACGCTGCTCACCCTGCATGCCGAGCTTCCCTGCGGCACGCTGGAGCTGATCACCGTCCGCCGCTATACCCCGCAGGACAGCACCCTGCCCGGCCTGATGCTCAGCATGAACCTCACCGACGCGCAGGGCATGCCCGTGGACGCCACCTGGCAGCTGAGCGCGACGAGCGGCCTGTTCCTCAAGTGGGATGCGCTGGGGGGAACGTACGCCAGCGTGGGCGCCAGCGCGAGCAGCGAGGGCGAATCCGTCTACTGGAGCGATCAAACGCCCGCGCAAAACGCCAACGACCCGGTCATCACCCTGTCGATGTTCGACGCGCGGACCGGGGAATCGCTCGGGCAGGCATACCTGACGCTGCGCGTCGATGGCGAGGGCTACCGCCTGGAAGACGGCGCGCTCAGCGGGTCCTGACCGGACGCCGGTGAGCCAGATCAAAAAAATGACAACCTCCTGTTGTAGGCTATCCTGCAACGGGAGGTTGTTTGCGTATGCGGGCGCAACCGGCAGGAAAATAAAAAAACCACCCCCGCGGGTGATCCTACGGAGGCGACTGCTCATGGAGCTGATAACCAGATTCGAACTGGTGACCTCATCCTTACCAAGGATGCGCTCTACCGGCTGAGCTATATCAGCAACGTAGAGTATTCTATCACATTTCTTCGATTCTGGCAAGCGTTTTGCGCAATTTTCCGAAATTTCTTTTCGGTTTACGCCTTGATTTCGGTCGCTGCGTGGTGGCGAATCGGCTTCCACTCCACGCGGCTGAACAGCGCGACCAGCGAAATGGGCACGTACGTCATCATGAACAGCGGGAAGAGCAGCACGTATTGCAGCTTTTTGAACGGCCGCTCGCGAATCCGGCGCCATTCGCTGAGCACCGTCAGCACCGCGTAAAGCAGCAGCACGCCGTACATGTTGATGACGGCCTGCGCAATATGGCGCAGCGTGAGCCGCAACAGGATCATCGCCAGGAAGTGCGGCTTGGTCAGGAAGTTGACCAGGAAAAAGCCGTTGACCAGGCAAACCGCGACCGAAAGCAGCATGCAGGGGGCGATGGTCATGAGCATGTCGTAGCAGCAAAAGCGCCGCCCGCCGAGGAAGCAGCCCTTGAGCAGCTGGGGCGCATAGCGCAGGTTGACCTGGTAAAAGCCCTTGGACCAGCGCATTCTCTGCCGCCAGGACTGGGCAAAGGAGGTGGGCTGTTCGTCGTAGACGATCGCCTGGTCGCACTAGCCGATGCGCAGGCCGGTCGTGCCGCAGGCCATGGTTAACTCGATGTCCTCGGTCAGCAAATGGAACGGCCAGCCGCCGTTTTGCTCGATGACCCGGCTGGAAACCAGAAAGCCCGTGCCGGAAATGGCGCAGTTTGTGCCCAGCAGCATGCGCGGATAGTTGAGGAAGCGCGCCTCCCGCAAAAACCAGATCGAATAGGCGGCGGAAATCCAGTTCGCGCCGAAGTTCTTGGAGTTGCGGTAGCTGGTAATCACGTCGTAGCCCTGTTCAAACGTCGCGTCCATTGCGCGCACGAACTGCGGGTCCACCAGGTTGTCCGCGTCGAAGACCAAAAACGCGTCGTAATGCGTTTCGGCGTGCTCGAGGCGGATTTTTTTGAACAGCGCGTCCAGCGCGTAGCCCTTGCCGACCAGCTCGTGATCGGTGCGCTCGTAGACGATGGCGCCTGCGCGCCGGGCCGTGCCGGCGGTGTCGTCGGTGCAATTGTCAGCCATCACGTAAATGTCCAGCAGCTCGCGGGGATAATCCTGCGCGCGCAGATTGGCAATGAGGTCCGCAATCACGTTTTCCTCGTTGCGGGCGCAGATGATCGCCGCATACCGGCGCGTGGGCGCTTCGTTGCGGGCCCTGGCGGCGCGGCGTTTTTCCCATTGTTTCGCGGCCAGTCCCACCAGTGTGAAGACGGCCTGATACAAATAAGCGAGCATCAACACAGTGCAGAGTGTTTCGTTGAGCTGGGTCCATGCTCTGATCATGACGAATTCCTTTCGTGTTCTGTCAAAATGGGATAGGAGTCTGCGCAGTGCGCGCAGATCTCCATCAGTTATACATGCACAAGCGTTGAAAGTCAAGCCCCAATCCCCTGATTTCGGGAAGAATCGGCGCAATGCTTCATTTTTTGGGAATTCGTGTGTGCCCATCGGTCAAAGATCGCGCGCTCAGATCCCGGCAGATTGCCTGAATTTGACGCCTTGCGCCTGCGGCGGTTTGCCCAATTCAGCGGCGAAGCGTCATTGAATGCGCACGCGCGTGTGGCCGTCCGTCAGATACAGCGCGTCCGGATACGTCTCCAGCGCGTTGAACTCGAAAAAGACCTCCTTCGCGCCCGCGTCCGTCATGCCGCGCGCGCCGCAGACCGCGCCCTCCAGAATCCGGCCCGACTCGTCGCAGAGCACGGCCCGGCGCGCCCAGCGCGCGTTGACCGCCGCCGCGCTCCACATTGCGTCCACGTTGAACAGGCCCGCCGCGTGCCGCCTATCCTCTTCCTGCTGGGCGGCGAGCGCGTCGGCCTTGGGCTCCATGGCGACACACAGATACAGCCGCACCGCGCCGAAAATCGCGTGTACGCCCGTGGCAATGCTCTCGCCCAGGTCGGTTTCCTCGCGGCGGTGGTGGGTTCTGGCGCGCGGGGGTTGCGGGCGCTGCGTTTCTTGCTTGGGGTTGAACAATTTGGGCATCGAAATTCCGCCGAATGTAAACATACTGTGTGTCCCTCCTTCTGTAACGCAAATGCCCCGCGGGGGCATAGGGGTGATGCAAGCGGCCCTGTTTTCGGATGCAATTACCTATCTATATCATGTTGACGCAGAAAATTGACAGAACGATTCACAAATTTCACAATTTTGTAAAAAATACAAAAATATACCACGAAATACAATTCTTTACTCAATCTTGCAAGATCTGTCAGTTTTTATGCGTCTAATGATATAGAATGATGAACCCACAAAGGATGGCCCCGGACGAATTCGGGAGATGAGAAGACAGAAGGAGGATAATTTGAACATGAAACGCAAAATTCTGGCTCTGCTCGTCCTGGTGGTGAGCATTCCGGTCCTGGCGATGGCGCAGGTCAACCCGACGGAAGCCGGGCTGACCGTCAGCGGACAGGCGCAGCAGTTGGGTGCGCCCGCGAATTATGGCTCGGCAAGCATCACCGTCGCCGTGCCGGCGGACAACGCCGCGCAGGAGGGCATCAACCCCATCACGGGCGAGGCGTACAGCGGAAGCTATCAGCCCGTGCTGGTGAACATCGACTCCCATCCCCGGGCGCTGCCGCATTGGGGCGTGGCCTCGGCGGATCTGATCTATGAGCTGCCGATTCAGAAGGACGGCTCCACACGTCAGCTGGCGCTGTTCATGAGCGAGTATCCGGAAATGGCCGGCCCGGTGCGTTCGGCGCGCATTCCGATGTGTTCGCTTAGGGAGATGTGGGGCGGCCCGTATTACTTCTTCGGCTATCAGAGCGGCACGACGAGCGTCAAGGAGTGGGTGCAGAAGAACAGCGCGACGGGCAAGTTCTCCTATCCCTATGTGGAATTGATGAACAAGCGCATGGGCGAGTGGTATAACCGCACGAACGACGGCAACCACGTCGCGCCCTACAACGTGACGCTGGTGATGAGCAAGGTGCGCGAGGAATACGCCGTCACGCCCAGCCCGCAGCCGTTCCTCTTCTCGGAAACGGGCCTCACGCGCGGCGAGGACGCGCCGGGCATCATCATCTCCTATAAGGCGACGAATCCGGCCTACCTGACGGCTTACCAGTACAATGAGGCCACGGGCCTGTACGACCGCTACCGCAACGGCGCGCCGTACACCGATGCGCTGACCGGCGAGCAGTGCGCGTATGCGAACGTGATCGTGGTGCGCACGGATGTCTCCTTTATGAACAACAACTCCTCCCGCCCGGTCATCCGGCTCAACGGACAGGGCGTGTGCGAGATTTTCCAGAACGGCAAGTACATCCGCGGCACGTGGGTGCGCGACTGCACCGAGACGAGCGGCCTTGACAACCGCATGATCTTCCTGGATGAGAACGGCCAGGAGCTGCCGATGAAGGTCGGCAAGACGTTCATTCAGATCGTGGACAACGAGCAGCCGGTCATCGTGGTGTCCGAATCGGCCATCGCGGGCAGCGTAGAGCCGCAGGAACAGCGCCTGATCATCGGTGACGGCAAGACGACGACCTCTTCCCAGAAGAAGATTCCCAAGGCCACGGCCACGCCGACGGTAACCCCGACGGCCACGCCGACAGCGACCCCGGAAGCGACGCCGGAGACGACGCCTGACGGCATGGAGCAGGGCGGCGAAACGACAAACCCGGGTGAGACGACGAACCCGGGCGAAACGACAAATCCGGGCGAGACGACAAACCCGGGCGAGACGACGAATCCGGTCGAAACGACGAATCCGGGCGAGACGACAAACCCGGGCGAGACGACGAATCCGGGCGAGACGACG
>CALVTV010000102.1 GCA_944363005.1 uncultured Clostridia bacterium
TTGAGCATGCACTCATCGCCTGACGCAAGGCGACGTCATCATCGTAAAGGTCGGAAATGGTGCCATCCGTACTCACGCCGGCAGCCGAAAAAAACAATTTGTCCGCGTGAAAATGCTGAATGGCTCGCTCCGCCAGTACGCCACCGAAGGACTTGGAATGCGCCTGCAGTTCGCCGCCGGTAATAAATACACGCGCGCCGTTTTCGCCCATGCGCTCCGCGACACACAGGCTATTGGTGATGACGGTGAGGTTTTGTTGCTGCAGGAAGGGGATCATGGTAATCACGGTCGAAGAGGCGTCCAGGAACAACGCATCACCGGGACGCACGAGGGACGCAGCCGTGCGGGCAATTTGAAGCTTTTCCGCACGATGCGTTTCTGTGCGTTGCTGCAGTTCCACAAAGCGGTTATGCCCGTCAGCCAAAGAAATGCCACCATGGCTTTTGACGATCATTTCGCTCTTTTCAAGCAACGCAATGTCGCGCCGGATGGTTGCGGGGCTGGCATACAGGCGGCTTGACAGTTCCGCCACGGAGACAAAGCGGCACTGGCGGACAATATTGAGGATTTCTTCGAGCCTTTGGTTTTTGAGCATGACAAGCGTTCCCCCTGAGTCATAGTGAGCAAATATGATCAATTCTGCTCACCTTGGCGAGTCCCATATGATGGATTGGCATAATGTGCAACAGGTCTTGCAAAATTTGTCGATTTCGATTATAGTATAGATACATATTTCTGTCAAGAGCCACAACTTTTGATGAGGGAATCCCGGAAGTGAAAGGGCGTTTTCTCGCTAGAGCGTGGGGCTTGCTTGAAAGTTCGTGATTGCCTTTGATCATACGGAAAGGATGAAACGGGTATGCAGGATACAATTCGACTAAATCTGAGCGGGGTGAAGATGGTCGCCCATCGCGGTGTAAGCGGTCTGGAACGGGAAAACACGTGTGCTGCCTTTGTGGCGGCGGGCAACCGCTCGTACTTTGGCGTGGAAACGGACATTCACCGCACGGCAGATGGCCGGTATATTGTTATTCATGACGATGATGTGCACCGTATCGCCGGGCGGGAAGAAGTCGTGGAGGAGACGGATTTTGAAACGCTGCGTGCGATCCGCCTGACGGATCTGGACGGTAAAGCACGTGCGGATCTGGTGTTGCCGACGCTGGAGGAATACATTCGGATCTGCAAAAAGTATGATAAGGACAGCGTGCTCGAGATCAAAAACCATTTTGAACCCGAGGACATCGACAATGTTATCCGCATCATTGAAGCGGAGGGATGGCTGGAGCGTACCATATTTATCTCCTTTGATCTGCCCAACATGATTTGCATTCGCGAGAAGCTCCCGCAGCAGCGCGCGCAATATCTGGTTTCTTCCTTTGACGACGGACTGCTGGATATCCTCAAGACGCATCACCTGGATCTGGACATCAAATACAGCAGCTTGAGCGAAGAACAGCTTCGTGCTTGCCACGAGGCCGGCGTGCAGGTGAATGTGTGGACGGTCAATGAACCGGAGGACGCACGCCGTCTGGCGTCGTATGGCGTCGATTTCATCACGTCGAACATTCTTGAATAACCAAGAAGGAGATAAATGATGATGTACACGGACATTTTGATCATCGGTGCGGGCGTCACGGGTTGCGCCATTGCGCGCGTACTCAGCCGCTATCAGGCGAGCATTGCCGTCATTGATCGGGGAAACGACATTGCGGAAGGCGCCTCCAAGGCCAACAGCGGCATCGTGCATGCCGGATTTGACGCGCATCCCGGCACGCTGAAGGCCAAGCTCAATGTCGAGGGCGCGAAGATGTACCCGGCTCTGTGCGAAGAGCTTTGCGTACCGTATCAACAGCCGGGGGCGTTGGTGCTCGGCTTCTCGCCGGAGGATCGTAAAACCCTCGAAAAACTGGTTGAACAGGGTAAAGTCAACGACGTGCCGGGCGGTCGGCTCATTGAGCGCGAAGAAGTGCTGGCCATGGAACCCAATACCAATCCCGAAGTCGTCTGCGCGCTGTATGCGCCGACCTCTGGATTGACCAGTCCGTATGAGATGACCTTTGCGCTGGCCGATCATGCTGCGGTCAACGGCGTGCAGTTCTGCCTTCATGAGGAAGTGGAGGACGTCGTTCGCGCGCAGGATGGCCTGTGGCACGTGACAACCGACAAGGGCGAGCATACCTGCAACGTGCTGGTCAACTGCGCGGGCGTGGGCGCGGCGACGATTCACAACATGATGAGCGACGACCTGCTGCACATCATCGACCGCCGCGGTCAGTACTACCTGATGGATCGCATGCAGACGCTTCCTTTCCACATGACCATGTTCCAGTGCCCGACCGTCATGGGCAAGGGCGTACTCGTTTCCCCGACGGTGCATGGCAATCTGCTTCTGGGTCCGTCGGCTGAGGACAGCGACGACGAACTGGACACGTCTCCGACGGCCGAAGGCCTTCGCTTCGTGCTGGAAAAGAGCCGCCTGACCTGGCCCAAGGCTTCCGTGCGCGGCACGATTACCAACTTCTCCGGCATCCGTGCGCATGAACAGAAGGGCGATTTTGTCATTGGCGCGGTCAAGGGCCAGAAGAATGCATACGAAGCCGTCGGTATCGAGAGCCCTGGTTTGTCCGCTGCGCCCGCCATCGCGGAGATGCTCGGTGGCCAGATTGCGCAGGAAATGGGGCTTGAACCCAAGGCGGAAATCGTGCCTGCGATCAAGCGGCCGAAGCCCTTCCATGCGATGACAACCCAGGAGCGCGCCGAAGCTGTCGCAAAGAACCCGCTGTATGGCAACCTGGTTTGCCGCTGCGAAGTCGTCACGGAAGCGGAAATCCGCGAAGCGATTCGCCGTCCCGTCGGCGCGACGACCATTGACGGCGTCAAGCGGCGCACTCGTGCGGGAATGGGCCGTTGCCAGGGCGGTTTTTGCAGCCCGCGAGTCGCAGAAATCCTCAGCGAAGAGCTGCATATCCCCATGACTGAGGTGACCAAATGCGGTGGAGAAAGCCGGCTGCTGGTCGGCAATATTCACGATGCGATGAAGGAGGGCTGCTGAGATGGAACGGCAGATGAAACAAGTTGACGTGCTCGTCATCGGAGCAGGACCCGCAGGTCTGGCGGCAGCCATTGCAGCCAAGGAAGACGGCATCGACAACCTGCTCGTACTGGAACGGGAACACAATCCCGGAGGCATTCTGCGCCAGTGCATCCACAATGGTTTCGGCTTGCACCGTTTCAAGGAAGAGTTCACGGGCCCCGAGTACGCGCAGCGCGATATTGACCGTGCGCGGGAGCTCGGCATTGAAATTCAAACGGACACGACGGTGCTTTCCGTGGACGGCGATCATACGGTGACCTGCGTTTCCAGTGCACACGGTGTGGAGGTGCTTTCGGCCAAGGCGATTGTGTTGGCCATGGGTTGCCGGGAGCGGCCGCGCGGCGCGCTTGGCACACCGGGCACGCGCTGCGCAGGCATTTATTCCGCGGGCACGGCGCAGAAGTTCGTCAATCTTGAGGGATACATGCCCGGAAAGCGCGTGGTGATTCTTGGTTCGGGCGATATCGGGTTGATCATGGCGCGGCGCATGACGCTGCAAGGGGCCAAAGTGCTCGCCTGTGTGGAACTGATGCCGTTTTCTTCCGGCCTGAACCGCAACATCGTACAGTGCCTGAACGACTACGATATTCCGCTTTATCTCTCGCATACGGTGATCGATATCAAGGGGCGCGAGCGCCTGACTGGTGTAACCGTTGCCAAGGTAGATGAAAACCGGCAGCCGATTCCTGGAAGCGAGATTGAATTCGATTGCGACACATTGCTGTTGTCCGTCGGCTTGATCCCGGAGAATGAGCTCTCCGAAGGGGCTGGCGTAAAACTCAGTCCGTTGACCTCGGGCGCGGAGGTGGACGACGTGTTGCAGACCAACGTGCCGGGTATTTTTGCTTGCGGTAACGTGTTGCATGTGCACGATTTGGTCGATCATGTGTCCAATGAGTCTTTCCGTGCGGGGCATGCAGCGGCCGCGTATGTGCGCGGGGCGCTGGCCTGCGGGGAAACGATTGACGTGCGGGACGGCGCCGGTGTGCGCGGAACGGTTCCGCAGCGCATTCGAAAGGGCGTAAACGAAAGCGTGGATCTCATGTTCCGGCCTTCCGGCGTATTCCGCAATGCGACGTGCGTTGTAACGTGTGGAGAGCGCGAGATTGCGCGCAAGAAGGCGCCTATTTTTACCCCGGGCGAAATGGCGGTCATCAAGTTGAAACCTGAAATCGTGGCTTCGCTTGACGAAACCGTGACTGTGACCATCGAAAGGAGCTGATCGCCATGGAAATTACCTGTATCAACTGCCCGGTGGGGTGCCGTCTGAATGTGACGCTGGAAAATGGGCAAGTCGTTTCCGTAACGGGAAACACCTGCAAGCGTGGCGAAGTCTATGCCCGTCAGGAGTGCGTGGACCCGCAGCGCATGGTGACGGCCGTCATTCCCGTGCGCGGCAGCGCAATGCCGCTTTCCGTCAAGACGCGCACGCCGATTCCCAAAAAGCTGATCAAAGATTGCATGAAAGCGTTGGCCGACGTACAGCTTGACGCGCCGGTTGAGGCGGGACGTGTGGTGCTGGCGAATGTCTGCGGCACAGGCGTAGATGTGATTGCAACCAAAAGCGTGCCATAAGCGGCAAATGCTGAGAAAAGGAGTTATATGAACTGGCTGAGTATCTTTCCCAGACTGTTTGTGGCGATCGTTGTGGGGTGCATAATCGGAGTTGAGCGCGAACGAAAAAGCCGTCCTGCCGGCATGCGCACCCATGTGCTGGTCTGTGTCGGTGCGGCGTCAATTGCCATCTTGGAAAGCATGCTGCTGCATGACACGCTGACGCTCAATATCCTCAACGAAAATAGCGGTATCGGCATCAGCGTTGGACGAATCAGCGCGCAGGTTGTCAGCGGCATTGGTTTTCTCGGCGCGGGCACCATTCTCGTTTCACAGAAGAAAATCGCTGGTTTGACGACGGCAGCGTCGCTTTGGAATGTGGCTTGTCTGGGACTGGCTGCCGGCATGGGCTATCATGTGCTGGCGCTCAGCGGGTGCTTCGTTGTCATTGTGACGTTGATGTTCATGCAGCGTGTTGTGCATGTTCACGCGATCAAGAATGTGGAGGTCAAGTTCGTTCACCGCAAGGAGACGCTGGCATTTATCAATGATTACTTTGCCAGCGTGTCGATTCAGGTTCTTGATGTTGACTTTCATGTGGAGAACAGCGCAGATCACAACCTGTATACCAACCTCTACACGCTGCACCTGCCGGAGAAGATGACGTATACGGACATCGTCAATCACCTGTCCGAGCATGCCAATGTGCAGAGTGTACGTACAAGAAGTGTTTGACAAAAGGAGCGCTTTGCGTGACGACTGAAGAGATCCGGGCGCGGCTTGCCCCTGTGCGGTGCTTTCTGCTGGATATGGACGGCACGTTCTATCTGGGAGACAAATTGATCGAAGGCTCACTTGACTTTCTCCATGCTTTGGAGCGCACGGGGCGTACAGCTCGTTTTCTGACCAACAATTCAAGCAAATCGGCTTGCGTATATTCGCAAAAACTCGAACGCATGGGCGTAGATGCCCGCTATCGGGATGTCATTTCCTCGGCCCATGCGGCTGCGCACTACTGTTTGCGCGAGTTTCCGGGGCAGAAAGGCTATCTGTTGGGAAACCCCATGTTGCGCGAGGAACTGACCGGCATGGGGCTTGAATTCACGCAGGATGATGCGGATTACGTGCTTGTTGCATTCGACACGACGCTCGATTACAACAAAATGTGCACGGTCTGCGACTACATTCGTGCGGGAAAGCCGTACATCGCCACACATCCTGATTTCAATTGCCCAACCGAGACGGGATTTATCCCCGATATGGGGGCGATCATGGCCTTTATCGAAGCGAGCACGGGCCGCAAAGCGGATATCATATTGGGCAAACCGCATCGCGGCATTGTTGAAGAAGCGCTCATGCGCACGGGTTTCTCGCTTGAGGAAATGGCTATGGTGGGCGACCGCCTGTATACGGATGTTGCTACGGGCGTTCGGCACGGCATGCTGGGTATTCTCGTGCTTTCCGGCGAGGCGACGCTGGAGGATGTCGAGACTTCCGACGTCAAACCCGACTTGGTTTTTGGTTGTTTGGCGGATATGATTCCGTATCTTTGAAGTGACGCCTTGCATATGCTGATGGTATAAGACGTGAACTTAGGCTTCCATGGGGATTGGAAGTAAATGGTATCACAACAAACAGCCCTTCCGCTGCATCATTCGGCAACGGAAGGGCTGTTCGATTTTTCTTTCAACTGTATGTATTCCAAGGAGCCGCCTGCCCATAGGTTTTTTCGACGGACTATTGCCCGTTTTCAGGCCAGGGCGCGTAGAGTTCACCGTCGGGCAGGGTTTCCGCCGTACCGTCGGTGACACGGGTGATTTCGGCAAGAAGGGACGCTTCGTCCTTTTTGCGAACCATGAGGGTACAAACGACACTGGCGCCGAACTCGGTGTGCTCAATACAAACCGGCGCTGAGCGCAGAAAGTATTCCAGCCGCTGCCAGGTCGAATAATCGACCTCGACCAGATGCCGGGCGCTCTTTTCCATGAGGACAACGCCCGCTGCATCCAACGCAACCTTGCTTCCTTGCGCATATGCGCGAACCAAACCGCCCGCACCGAGCAGAACTCCGCCGAAATACCGGGTAACAACCACTGCGCAGTTGACAACGCCACGCGCTTTCATGACTTCGATGATCGGCATGCCGGCTGTACCGCTGGGCTCTCCGTCGTCGCTATAGCGCATGATGCCGGCATTCAAGCCGATGATATAGGCATAGCAATTGTGCGTAGCGTCCTTGTGCTTTTGACGGATACGGGAGAGGAAGGCGAGCGCCTCCTCTTCCGTTTCGCAGGGACAACCATAGCCAATGAAGCGCGATTTGTGGATGGTGAATTCCGCAGATCCTTCTTCACGAAGGGTTTTGTAGTCGATCTGATTGGCCATGGCTCAGCGCAGGAGGAGACGATGGAATTTCTTTTTGCCGCTGCGCAGCATCACGCCATCTTCACCGAACATGTCCTCCGTCAGTACGGCATGCACGTCCGTCACCTTTTCATCATTGACGCAAACGCCGCCACCCTCAATCAAGCGCCGCGCCGCAGAATTGGACGGGGCCAACTTGGTCAGGGCAAGCATGGATGTCACGCGGCCATCTTGAGCCAGCGCCTCACGGGAGATCTCTGTGGTGGGGATTGATCCGCCCAGTCCGGCGCCGCCGAAGAGGGCAGAGGCCGCTTCCTGCGCTTTTTTCGCTTCCTCTTCTCCGTGGACGAGCTTTGTGACTTCGTAGGCGAGCACTTTCTTGGCTTCGTTGATTTCGCTGTCGCGCAGTGCGCTCAGGCGGCGGACTTCATCCATCGGCAGGAAAGTCAGCAGGCCGAGGCACTTGCCCACGTCCTTGTCATCCACGTTACGCCAGTACTGGTAGAAGTCGAACGGGCTGGTCTTATTGGGATCGAGCCAAAGCGCGCCCTTTTCCGTCTTGCCCATTTTGCGGCCATCATGCGTGAGCAGGAGCTGGAAGGTGCAAGCAAAAGCTTTCTCGCTTTCCTTGCGGCGCACCAGGTCGGCACCGCCGAGCATATTGCTCCACTGGTCGTTGCCGCCCATCTGCAAGCGGCAGCCATAGCGCTTAAACAGCTCGAGGAAGTCGTAGCTTTGCATGAGCATGTAGGTGAATTCGAGGAAGGACAGACCGTTGTCCGTCGCCATGCGCGCTTTGTAGCACTCCGCGGTGAGCATCTTATTGACAGAGAACATCGAACCGATCTCGCGCATGAAATCGATAAAATTCAAGTGACGCAGCCAGTCTCCGTTATTGGCAATGATCGCCTTGCCCTCGGAAAAATCGAGGAAGCGGGCCATCTGCTGCTTGATGTGGGCGACATTGTTATCGATCGTCTCCACGGTCATCATCTTGCGCATGTCGGTCTTGCCGGAGGGATCACCGATCATCGCAGTGCCACCGCCCATCAGGGCGATCGGACGATGGCCCGCGCGTTGCATGTGGGCCATAGCCATGATCGGGATGTAATGGCCAATATGCAGGGAATCCGCCGTAGGATCAAATCCCACGTAAAACGTGGTGGGCTCTTTGAGTTGCTGGTAGAGTTCTTCCTCAAAGGTCATTTGCGCGAGAAAGCCGCGCTCTTTGAGAATGTCCAGAATGTGTTCTGCCATGAGAATTCCTCCTGTTCAACGTTGTGGGTTTTGCAGGGGAGAGCATGAAAAAACGCCCTCCCGGTTTCTTCGGGAAGGCGTGAAACACGCGGTACCACTTCCGTTTAAGGCTTCCTTGCGGAAAACCTCCTCACTGCCCGCAGACACGGGCGCGCGCTGTATCCGGCGCACCGGCGGCTTCCTACTGGCCCTGGCGTTGGGGAGCCGTGCTCCGGGATGTATTCACCGCAGTTGCGAAACCGCCTCACACCGACCGGCGGCTCTCTGATTCGCATGGACCGTGGTTACTTCTTCCCATCGTCGCGTTAAGCGTATTATAGGATAGAGCGCGGCGGTTGTCAAGCCTGATTTTTCGAGGTGCTCGATACGTTTTGCCAGAGTGAGTCTGCCAGCACACACAGCAAGATGAGTGCGCCGCCCGCCAACTGCGAACCGGAGAGCGATTCATGCAACAATAGAGCGCCTGCAACGCATGCGGCAATGGGATTGATGTTGATGGTCAGGGAAACGGTGAGCGAATCCACGTGACGGATGGCCATGCCATAGAGCAGGTAGCAGAGCGCAGAGCAGATCGCGGCCAGCAAAAAGATACACAACCAGCTTCGCGCGGATATGGGCGTCCAGGAGCGATGCTCAGCCAGCGCAAAGGGAGCCAGCGTCACAACAGCCGCCAGGGATTGCCAGGTCGTCACGCGCAACGCGTTGCAGGCCCGCATGAGTGGCGGAGTGAGAAGAATATATCCCGTCCAGCACAGACAAGCCGCGATCATGAACAGATTGCCGGAGAGCGATGTGCCGCCCAGGCCGAAGTCCGCCCGAAGGATGAGGTAAACACCCAGAAGGGACAGCATAACGCAACCCCACCTGGGCAAACTGAGGTGTTCGTGGCGGATCACAGCACGGTAAAGTAGGGTCATCATGGGCACCAGCGCCAGAATCAAAGACGCCGCAGACGCAGTGGTGCGCTGCAAACCGCTGTACTCAAAGTGATAATAGACAGTAATGCCCAACAGAGCGGTCAGCAGCGCGCGGGGAGCATGGCGACCCAGACGAAGCCCGCCTTCGCGATACAGGCATACCGGAACCAGAATTGCAGCCGTCATCGCATAGCGCAGAAAGGCGAGCGTCATGGCAGGCATGCCTTCGGAAAGCGCCGTTTTCGAGAAGATGAAGGACAGGCCCCACATGATGTTGACGAAGATGAGCAAGAATAGGCTTTGCACCTTGATGGTTGACGGTTTCACGGACATACCTCCACAAAAACGATGGGATCATCATACTCCAGCAGAAAGAAAACTGTCAAGGGGAGGGTTGAAACTGCACGAAGTTTGCGCTACAATAGAAAAAAACCGGGAAAAGGATGCAGAAACAAACGATGTTACATATTGTGTTGATCGAGCCGGAAATCCCACAGAACACCGGCAATATTGCCCGCACCTGCGCCGCAACGGGAAGCGAATTGCATTTGGTCGAACCGTTGGGCTTTAAGTTGGAAGACAAATACCTCAAGCGCGCGGGGCTGGACTATTGGCCGCTGGTAAAAGTCCATGTTCATCACGACTTTTCAGAGGTGATCGAGCAATATCCGGACGCGGCGTTTTATTATGCGAGTACGAAGGCGCCGCGCAGTTATGCGCAGGTGAATTATCCCAAGGATGCTTTTTTGGTCTTTGGCAGGGAATCGCGTGGTCTTCCGGAAAACCTGCTTGAGCGGGTCTATGACCGGTGTATCCGCATTCCGATGGTGGAAGGCGCACGCAGCCTCAACCTGTCCAACTCTGTGGCGATCGTGGCTTACGAGGCGCTCAGACAACATGGTTTTGAACACATGATCGATCACGGTGCATTGACCGGACGTGAGGAGATGCCTGGCGCGTGGATGGATTATCTGTAAGCGCTGGAAAAGCTCGCCGCCTTGACATCCGGCTGTGGAACGTGTACAATAAAACCAAGGCAAGCAAAGGGGGCACAGCATCGTGAAAAAGAAGAAAAAGAGCCGGATTGGCTATCGCGTGGCCGCGGGCGTGATGGATGTTTTCGGCGCAGCGGCTGCCTCCTTGGCCATCGTGGTTCTTTTGCTGATGCTCAGCAGCCTGTTTTCTTGGCTTAGGCAGGATTTAACGATGACATTTTCGGATTTGACGGACAACATTACCGATGCCGTCATTGTCACGGAGAAAAAATAAACCGGCATAGGGGTTTTCTTTTTGCAATCGTACGGCCAAGTCAAAAGCAAAAAGCATGCAAAACGAAAACACGCGCAGCGCATCGTTGTTTGACGATGCGTTTTGTGTTATACTGAAGAAAATCGAAAGGGCGAAAAACGGAGGATACGCATGATTACATCTTGGCCGACACTTGCGCAGGAAGTGTTTGCCTGCGAGCGATGCAGGCTCTGTCAGACGCGAACCAATGTCGTCCTGGGCGAAGGGAATTTGCACGCTTCGCTCATGCTGATCGGAGAAGGTCCGGGGCAGCAGGAGGATTTGACGGGCAGGCCTTTTGTGGGCGCGGCTGGGCAATTGCTGGATAAGATGCTCGCGGCAATCGGCCTGACGCGGGATCAGGTCTATATTTGCAACATCGTCAAATGCCGTCCGCCACACAATCGCGTGCCGGAGGCGGATGAACGCGCTGCCTGTATGGCATATCTGCGTCAGCAAGTTGCGTTGGTGCGTCCAAAGGTGATCGTTTGCCTGGGCTCTACGCCGGCGCGAGAGCTGCTCGGCGAAGAGGTTCGCATTACAAGGGATCGTGGCGTATGGCATCTTCGAAAAGGCGTCTGGTTTATGCCTACGTTTCATCCGGCGGCGCTTTTGCGCGATGAGGACAAAAAACGCCCGGCTTGGATGGATTTTCAGGCGATTCGGGACAAACTGAAGGAGCTTGGGGTGGACAACGCATAATGGCATGAAGGAGGAGCAGAACGGATGGACGATGGATATAAACAGGA
>CALVTV010000103.1 GCA_944363005.1 uncultured Clostridia bacterium
GGACGAAGAGGAAACCGACGACTCGCAGGAGCAGCAGGAAGAACCGGCCGACGATCTGGATTAAAGGGACTCAACTCGGGAGTCGAAAGGCGAAGGCCGCGACTCCCGGTTTTCTTTCAAGCTATGATGGATACAGGTGAATATTCATGAAAAGCAAGATGTGGCTTGTCGTTTTGGCCGTTGCGGGCGTGAGCATTTCCGGGCCGATGGTGAAGTGGTCGCTTGCCTGCGGAGCCTCTCCTGTGATGATCGCGTTCGGTCGGATGCTCATTTCTGCGATGGTTTTGCTCATTCCGGCATGGCGAAGCGGAGAGTTTCAAGCTGTGCTGCATGCGCCGCGGCGTGAACTGGCCCTGGTCAGCGCGGCGGGCTTGTTGCTTGCGCTGCATTATAGCGCATGGATGACCTCGCTCAGCCACGCATCCACATTCGTATCGACGGCACTTGTCTGCACGCAGCCGCTGTTTGTCGCTGCGCTTTCCGGCATATTGCTTCACGAGCCGATTCGCCGGGAGGCAATTCCGGGCGCCGCCGTCGCTGTGCTGGGCGCGGTGTCCATCGGCCTGTTGTCCATGGGCGGGGAACACGGCAGTGCGTGGGGAGATGTGCTGGCGCTTCTGGGCGCGGCGTTCATCGCCGGACATTGGCTTTGCGGGCGTGCTGTGCGCCGTAGCTTGCCCGCACTGGGATACATGGCGTATGTGTATTCGTTTACCGCATTGTGTTTGCTGATCATAGCGCCCTTCTCGGGCGGCTTTACGGTCACGCTTCCCTCGCTCGGCGGCATTCTTGTGCTGGCATTGGTTTGCACGCTGGGTGGTCATGCGCTGATGTCGTATTTGCTGGGGTTTGTGAGCGCGGATGTGGTTTCCTTCGCGCTGCTGGCAGAACCCATCGGCGCGGCCGTGTGGGCGCTGATCCTCTTTGGAGAAAAGGTCAGCCCGCCCCTCCTGTTCAGCGGCATGGTGGTCATTGCCGGTTTGGTGCTCTATACCCTGGGCGAAATGCGCGCACTCAGGCGCGAGAACGAAGCGCAACGACGCTAAATATGGAAGGCAGGGATTGCGTTTTTGTGACTTTTTTGCTATGATATAGCGAAGAGACCAAGCGCATTTCTGCGGAAAAGAGGAAGAATATGGACAAGAAGGTTTTCGATTTGCGCGAGATTGCGGCACAGGAAAAGGCTTTTGTCGGACAGACTGTGACGGTGCAGGGATGGATTCGCAATCACCGCAAGCAGAAGAATATCGGTTTCATTGAGTTTTACGATGGAACGGTGCTCGCGCCAATGCAGATCGTCTATGACGAGCAGGTGGAGGATTTTGCTGCTGTTCAGGCGCTTCGCAATGGCGCGGCGATCGAGGCGACCGGCGTGCTTGTCGAAGGGCGGGGTGGCGCGCTTGAGATGCAGGCGCGTGAATTGACGCTCATGGGGGATTGCACGGAGGATTATCCGCTGCAACCCAAGCGCCATTCTCTGGAGTTTTTGCGTGATATTGCGTATCTGCGCCCGCGGACTCGTCTGTTCCAGGCGGTTTTTCGCGTCCGTTCCATCGCGGCACAGGCAATTCACAACTATTTCCAGTCCCGCGGCTACGTGTATGTGCATACGCCGTTGATTACGGCCAACGATGCGGAGGGCGCAGGCAACACCTTTACTGTCACCACGCAGGAGATGGGCAAGCCGTATAAGCCTGAAGACGATTTCTTCGGTCACAGCACGTCGTTGGCCGTTACCGGTCAGCTGGAAGCGGAGACCTATGCTCTGGCTTACAAGCGCGTATATACGTTTGGGCCGACGTTCCGCGCCGAAAATTCCAACACCAAGACCCACGCGGCCGAGTTCTGGATGATTGAGCCGGAAATCTGCTTCTGCGACCTCTCGCAGCTGATGGACGTGGAGGAGGACTTCCTCAAGAGCATTGTGCGCGAGGTGCTGGAGAAGGCGATGCCGGAACTCGTGTTCCTGCAGAATTACGCCAAGAGCAATCTGATTGAGAAGCTGCAGGCGCTGACGACATCCACGGTTGCCCGCGTGACGCATGCGGAGGCGATCGAGATTCTGCGCAATGCGCCCAAGACGTTTGAACACGAGCCCAAGCAAGGAGAGGACATCTTCAAGGAGCATGAGAAGTATCTGACGGAGGAGCACTTCAAATCTCCGGTGTTCCTCTATGACTGGCCCAAGGATATCAAGGCGTTCTACATGTACCAGAATGATGACGGCAAAACGGTTGCGGCTGTGGATCTGCTCGTGCCGGGTTCAGGCGAGTTGATGGGCGGCAGCCAGCGTGAAACGCGGCTTGACCTGCTGGTGGATCGCATGAATGAGCTGGGCATTTCCACGAAGCAGATGGATTGGTATGTGAACCTGCGCCGCTTTGGCGGATGCACGCATTCCGGCTTTGGCATGGGCTTTGAGCGTCTGGTGATGTACCTCACGGATATTGAGAACATCCGCGACGTCATTCCCTATCCGCGCACGCCGGGCAATTGCGATTTCTGATGCGGGTCATGCACATCCCTGGAGGACAAGATGATGGAACAGGCAGCACAGCGGGAGGATGTGGAACTCTCGTTCAAGCGATACATACTTTGGAAGTCGGAAGACTACGCCAGCGAACCGGAAGCGGATTTGTTCCGCGTCAATCTGCTGGGGCGAATGCTCGACCGATACGATGAACTGATTGCCAATGGCATGGATACCCGGCGGGCTGTCTTGCGGGTTCAGCAGGATTTTCAGGACATCGGCCAAATGATGAGCGAACAGGGCTTCGATCTGGCGCGAGAGGAATTTACCGCCTCGCGCTGGGCCCAGCTGTCGGAGGATGAGGTGACGCAGTACATCCAGGAAAGCGACCAGACGCTGAACACAAAATCCATGGGTACGGCAATGTGCGCGGCTTGCGTGTTCCCGATGATTGCAGGAGCGGGCGTTGGAGAGCTTTCTGGAAGCTGGCAGTTGCAGGAAAGCCTGACGCTGTTGGGCGTTGTGGGCATGTTTGCCATGATCGGATTGGGCGTTTATTCCATGGTGACGGCAACCAAACCCAAGAAATACGACACCGTGAAGAAAGGCCGCTTTTCGTTGAGCACCCGCGTGCGAAAGCAGCTCTTGCAGTTGCAAGCCGCGGTTGATGCGAAGGCCCGCCGCCGCCACGGCAAGGGAATTGCGCTGCTGGCTGCGTGTGTTGCTCCAATTTTCGTTGGGGCTGCGTTTGATTCGATCACGTATGCATCAGAGGCGGGCGCGATCTTCGGTGTTGCCGGCATGTTTTTGATGATAGGCCTTGGCATATACGAGATCACTATGGCTTCCGGCGAGAAAAAGACGATCAAGCAACTGCTTGAGAATGAGGACCGCTAAGAATGAAAGAGGCGCGGAACCGGTCGGGGTTCGCGCCTCTTTTCGTATTCAAATCAACAAAAACCACCGCATACACGGTGGTTTTTTGCCGAAAACGGGGAAATTGGACTGCTCGAACAAACAAAGTCTCTGAACCCTATGATGATGTCCGAACATGAATTTAAAGCGAGAATCGCATCAATCGCCAACGTGCTGGGCGCAGTGTTGGCAATTGCCCGAGCAGGCTTGTTCTGCCTCGTCCTGGGCGATGAGCAGTTCCTGCTCGCGCCGCTTGGCCTGGGCGTCGTTGGCGACGGCCAGCATCAAGCGAATGCGGTTTTCCTGATTGACCTTCGTCGCCGACAGATCGTAGTCGATGGGCACGATATTGATGCCCGGGTGCACCTGCGTGAGCCGGCGAATCATGCCCTTTCCGCAGATGTGATTGGGCAGACAACCGAAAGGCTGCGTGCAGATGATGTTCTCGTAGCCGTTTTCGGCCAGCTCGAGCATCTCGGCGGTGAGCAGCCAACCTTCGCCCATCTTGCTGCCATAGCCAATGACGTCCTTGACGAGCGTCTTGGTATGGCGGAAGCGGGAAGGCGGCACAAAGTCCGGACAGGTTGAGACGGCGTCGATGAGCATCTTCTCCATGCTTTCGACATAGCGCATCAGCAGGGTGCAGAAGAACTTTTTGAAGGGATTGCCGCCGTAAAGGTTGATATCCTCAATGCGGTTATCGATCTTGAAGAGCGCAAAGCCAAGAATGCCGGGGATCATGTATTCGCAATCCTGCGTGCGCAGGAAGGCTTCCAGGCCGTTGTTGCCCAGCGGAGAATACTTGACGTAGATCTCCCCGACGATGCCTACGCGCGTTTTAATCTCATGACTGCGTTCGATGGAGGCAAAATCCGCGACAATCTGATTGAGGTTTTCGCGCATCTGCTTGCCGCCGAGGCCATGGCCCTGGTTGAACTGCTCAATGAGCTTTTCGTTCCAATGCTCGATTCGCGCGTCGGTTTCGCCCTTTTTGTACTCATACGGGCGGGTTTGGTTGGACACGTGCATGATGCAGTCGCCATAGACCAGCGCTGCGACAACCTGACGGATCAAAGGCAGCGTGATTTTGAAGCCAGAGGCGCTTTCCAAACCGCTCATGTTGACGGAAATGACCGGAATGTGGCCAAGTCCAGCCTTTTTGAGGGCTTTGCGCAACAGGTGAATGTAGTTGCTGGCGCGGCAGCCGCCGCCCGTCTGCGTAATGGCAAGGGCAACTTTGTTCAGATCGTACTTGCCGGAATGCAGCGCGTCAATAAACTGACCAATGACGAGCAAAGCGGGCACGCAAGTGTCGTTATGCACATACTTGAGGCCTTCACTCATGACGTTCGGGCCGCTGTTATGCAGCACTTCGACGTTGTAACCGTGGAGCCTGAGCACCTTTTCGATCAACGAAAAGTGAAACTCCAACATATTGGGTATAAGAATGGTATAACCGGTCTCGCGCATTTCGCGGGTAAACTCGATGTGTTCGTCCGGCATAAACTCACTCCTTTCCGACGGGGTTGAGCGCTTCTTGCTGATCGATAGCGGCGAAGAGCGAGCGCAGGCGGATGCGGACGGCACCCAGGTTGGTGATCTCGTCAATCTTGATTTGGGTGTAAATCTTGTCCTCACGTTCAAGAATTTCGCGGACTTCGTCCGTGGTGATCGCGTCCACGCCGCAACCAAAGGAGACGAGCTGCACCAGGTTCATATCGCGCTGCGTGGTGATGTAGCGTGCGGCGGCATACAGGCGCGAATGATACGTCCATTGGTTGAGCACGCCTACGGGTTCCTTGTGCATGTGGCGGATGAGGCTGTCTTCGGTGATGACGGCGGCGCCGAAGCCCGCAATCAGCTTGTCAATGCCGTGATTGATCTCCGGATCGACGTGATAAGGCCGGCCGATGAGCACGATGGTCCGGCGACCTTCTGCGCGAGCCTGCTCGATCATGGCCTCGCCTCTGGCCTGTATG
>CALVTV010000104.1 GCA_944363005.1 uncultured Clostridia bacterium
AGAGTCGTGGCATGACCGTGATCCCTTCCATCTGCTGGAGCGATGAGGCGTCCTTTGACTGGTGCTTTGACGGAGAGCCGGTGGGCGGCACGGTGGCGGTTTCGTCCGTGGGGACACAGAAGAATTCGGAAGCCAGAAGGCTGTTTCTCGCTGGATACCGGGAGATGATGGCGCGATTGCGGCCCCAGAAGATCATCTTCTTCGGCGATGTGCCGCAGGGCTGCGAGGGGAACATCGAGCGGCACACTTCTTACCATTCCCGGCTCGCACATGCGCAAAAGCAGAGGTGAGTGATGGGAGGAAGAGGAGGCAGCAGTCACCGTCAGTCTGCGGGGAATCGCATTGGGCGCGACCAGCTTGCCCCTTGGCGGGATAATCAGACGGCACTCCAGCAGATCATGCGGGATACCGGGTATAGCCTTGCGCAGGCCACGCGGGCGCAGGACGTGCAGATCTGCTACTATGGTGCTGACTATGACGCCTTTACTGAGGGGCGACTGCCGCAGGAGACGGAGATCATTTCCGAGGCGCTCATGAGAATGCCCTATTATAACGGCGGAAGGATATGGCGCGGCGTAAGGCTCTCGGATGACGCGGCGGATCGTGTGTTTCTGGATCAATGGAAGCCCGGAACGATACAGTATTTTACCGATAAGCTGGGACACGGCAGCGCAGTTGTGCAGTCGTTCTCCAGCGACGAGAGCGTATCGGAAGCATTTGGCCATTGGGATTGGGTTTCAGATGGCGAAACGTCCATCAAGTTTATTCTGGAAGGGAACAAAACCGCTCCGGGCGTGCAGCACATATCGAAGTTTGGCACGAGAGAAGCAGAGGTTCTGCTTCCGTCATATCAGAATGTATATGTGACCAATGTGATCCGCGTATCGGATTCGCCAGATGGCGGCAGGCGCTATGAGATATACCTGGAAGATCGAGGGAGGAAGAAGAAAAAATGAGCGCAGATTATAGGAAAAAAATGCAGGCGTGCGTCGCGGTCCTTTCGAGCGCATCGCAGGAGGAGCGAGAGAAAACAGACCTGACCCGGCATGAGGCGTTTCAGGCATGGCGCAGGGCGGCCTATGAGGAGTCCGGTTTCCTTTATGACGGGGACTATATCGGGATGTACAGGGCCTGCAAGGAGAAGAGAATTGAGGGACTGAGCATGGAAGAGGTTCGCGCCTGCATCACGTTTGATCTGCGGCAGATGCGCTGCGAATATGCTCCGTATTCCTGCATCGTCCGTGGCGAGCTCGCCGCCTTGCTGCGCCGCTATCTTGAACTGACGGAGGTGGAAGGATGATCAGCTGTACGCTGAACGGCAAGAAGTACACGGTGGACTACATCACAGGCCGCGCCCTGCGCGAGATGGAGCCCGCCGCGAAGATGTATGGCAAAATCGTGTCGCTGTCCAACGCGGCGCTCAAAGGCGAAATGCCGGAGGACGCCAAGGCGCTGTCCATCCCGGAGGCGATGGACGAGATGATCCGCTGGTTTTGCATCCTGTTTGGCAACCAGTTCACGCCGGACGATGTGCTGGACTACTATCCCGTAGACAGGCTCATGCATGACATCGCGCTGGCGCTCATGGCGGTGCAGACGCAGACGACCAGCATACTGGACGAGTTCCCTACGAAGGCAGCGCAGACGGAGACGCAGGAGCAGACCGCCTGACGCTGCATGATTTTATCTACTCGACCTACAACAGCCTGCTGGAAGGCGGCTGGCGTATGGAGGAGATCGACCGAATGGACATGCCGGGCTTCCTGCGCGTGCGCGCATGGGGCGCGAAGCGCGAGCAGGCAAAGAAAACACCCCGTCGACGGTATATCGACGAGGTGTGGCCGGGGGTGAAGCCGTGAATCACATGATGCCAAAACGCTCACATAACTGACTTGCGGTTAGGATTTCCGGTCTTTCGATTTCTACTGCCCTTACGTGTTTGTCTCCGGAAATCAGGAAATCTGCACCGGAGGTGATGGCGGAATACACGACCTTTTCGTCCTTGGGATCTTGGATGGTAAAAAGACCGTGATCAGGCAACGTCTGCGGCGTGTATTCGATTTCATATGGAATGGATTCCAGGAAACGATCCAGCGCCGGGATAAGAGTCGGATCTTCTCGCCTGACCACATCATGACACTCGTCCAATACATAAGTGCTCAGAATCAACGTGTGGTTTTGACAGATCCAATCCAGCATGGTGGAGAGCTTACGGCTTCGCAGGACGATGATGGAGAATAGAATGTTTGTATCCAGTGCGATCCTCATGCTATTCCGCCCTCTCGTCACGATGTTTTCTGATCAGCGCCGCAACGTCTTCTTCTGTTTCAAGGCCGCGCTTCTCAGCAAAGCCCGAAAAAGCGTCTTGCACCTGCTGAATGGCCAACATGGTCGGATTGGTCAGGACATACTGTCCATTGATCTCCATGAAAGCGACCTTGTCGCCGTCCTTTAGTTTGAGCGCGCGACGAATGTTGATGGGCAGAGTGATTTGCCCTTTACTGGTGATCTTAGCGAGTTCCATGATGACACCTCCTCGTGAAATACAATGAAACAAAGGGATTCCTTACTTCTATTATACGCTATTGGCGCGGATTTTGCAATGCCTGTTTTTTCAAACAGGTTTTTTCTTATGTGAAAGGCAGGTGAGAGCCCATGAGCGAAACGCTGCGCGACCTAGTGGCGTCGCTGTCGCTGCAAACGGACAACTTCACACGGAACATCCGGTCAGTCAACCGCCAGATCGCGGAAGCGGAGAGCAGCTTCCGCCTCGCCGCTGCAGGCGTGGAGGGCTTCGAGCGGACGGCCACGGGCCTCAGTACCCAGCTGAGCACGCTGGAACGGCGTCTGTCCCTGCAAAGGGACGCCGTCACGCAGTACGAGCGCGCCCTCACCGCCGCCAACGACAAGCTACAGGAATGCTTCAGCCGCCAGACGGACTACGCCCAGCGGCTGGAAAGCGCCAGAGCCGCGCAGCAGGCGCTCAAGGAGCAGGTAGCCGCAGCCGCCCAGCAGGTGAGCACGTTTTCCAACACGCTGGGCGACAGCGACTCGGCGACCATCGCTGCCAAGGCCAATCTGGATGCGCTCAAGACGGAATATGCTGCTTCTGTGCAGGAGGTCAGGAAGCTCGCCGGGCAAAACACAGCGCTCCAAAAGAGCACGCAGAACGCGGCGGACGCGGTGAGCACGGCCACCACGAACCTCAATAAAGCCAACGCCGCCGTCAAGACCACGCAGGCGGAGATCGACAAGTGCAACCAGGCGCTGCGGCTGGCGCAGACGAATTGGGACGCGGCGGGCAAGGCCATCGAGGACAGCCGAGCGGCCATCGCCACTTTTGGCAAGCAGATCGGACTTGCTGAGAGCAAATTCAAGCTCGCTACGGCAGGCATCAAGGACATGGATACCAGCGTTACGGGGCTTACAGCCAAGCAGACGCTGCTTACCCAAAAGCTTGATTTGCAGCGCCAGAGCCTGACACAGTATGAGGCGGCTCTGCAGGCTGCAAAGGAACAGCTCCTTGCCGCACAACAGGCCAACGACTCGGAGAAGATCCGTCAGGCGACGGACGCGGTCATCGACGCGGAGGCCGCGCTCAACCGAGCCAAGGCCGCTCTCGCCGAGACGCGCGGGGAGATCGACAAGACCAACAAGCAGCTTGCAACGGCCAAGTCCGCGTGGACGGCGGCGGGCAAGGAGATGGAGGCCTTCGGCAAGAAGTGTGAAAAGGTCTCCAAGACCATGGAAGCTGCGGGAAAAACGTTGTCCACCGTCCTGACCACGCCCATCCTCACGTTGGGCGCGGCGGCGATCAAGGCGTCCATCTCGTATGAGAGCGCGTTCACATCCGTGCGCAAGACCGTGGACGCGACGGAGGGGCAATATGCCGCACTGTCGGATGAGATCAAGCAGATGTCCACGGAGATCGCCACTTCGGCGGACGACATCGCCGAGATCGTAGGCATTGCCGGGCAGCTGGGCATCGAGACGGACTATCTCACGGAGTT
>CALVTV010000105.1 GCA_944363005.1 uncultured Clostridia bacterium
CTTTACAGCACATCACAATCAAGCGTCCCCCAATCTGAGCCCGTTCAGACGAAGCCCGCTCCACCTCCGCCGGCGCACGATGCGCAACCCGAAGATCTGCCGGTTTCTCTACCGCCGGTTCGCAGAACACACTACATTTCGGACATCAAGTCCCGTCACGATCGTGCCTCTCGCCGTTCCTCGTTTCATCCAGTGTAATCCATCTTCCGGCCTCGTAATGCGCATGCGGACGGCAAGGCGGATGCGGCCATCTTGGTTCCAAATCGGCGCAAACGCATGCCCGAGTCTCTTGCTGCACGGGCTGTGCAACGGGCGTTTCTTCGGCAACAGGGGTCCACGCCTGCGCCAGCGCCAACCTCGCCGCCGCACGGGCCCCATCATCCGTAGCGCTCACCAGGCTTCCGCCGGCTAAAACATAGGCGCCTTTCAAATCGCCCTGCAACTTCCATTCCACCTCAGAGCCATCGCACGGTACCTCCCTGTTCTGGCGCTGGCCATCCGCGAAGAGCAGGGTGATTTGTGCATTTGCGCTGTGTTCCCCGCGTTGAATTTTGCATCGCAGGGCGTCTCCCACTCGCTGAATATACCCGGTCAACCGGCCATTTGAATCTTTGAGCATCAGGCTGCTTCCCACGTTCAATCCCCTCCCGACTGAAAACTATGCGTGATTCACGCTTGCCTTGCCCACGATTTGGCTGTATAATGAGGTGATCATCTTTTTCATCGGAGGCGGACCTGTGCGTTACTTCTCGCTTATTGTACTGCTTATTTTGCTTCTTCCCTGCGCAGCCTTTGCCAAGGAGGACACAGGCTATGACATCTTCTTCAAGGATTTTACGGCATCAGTCGAGCCTGGCTCAGCGCCTAAAATTTTGTACACGGGAAAAACGCTCCTGGCATTGACGATGCGAAGCGAACCGGATAAGGAAAGCGCTTCTCTCGGCGTGATTGGAGAAAAGAAGACCGTTCAGATCTTCGGCTATGACACGCAATGGCTCTTCTGTTGGAGCGACGACGTGGGGATCTATTACCTCCAGCGCAGCAAAAACGTCGATAACATCGAAGCCGTGGATCCGGAGAACACCCCTCCCTATGGCGTCATCTTTCATCAGTATGTCGCCGTGACTGCGCGAGACGTCGTTTTGCGCGCCGCTCCGGATGAAAACGCCGAAGCGCTGGATACCTACCCGGCAGACACGCGCATGAGCATCTGGCTGATTCAGGACGGCTGGGCGCTCATCCAGTACAAGAAGGTCATCGGATATGTATATGTCGGCGACCTCAAGGAGCTTACGCCAGTCGCTCCGGATGCTGACTACGCGCAGGAAGGCGGTATTCTCGCTACGTATACCACCTACTATTCCGTCAAGGATACAGAGCTCAATTTGGGACGCATGGAAAACATTCGTTTAGGCTGCGAGTACATCGATCAAACATACGAATCGGGCTTTGAATTCAGCTTTAACGGCATCGCCGGTCCCTACTCCCGCAGCCGCGGCTATCAGGCATCCCCTGTGTTGATTGACGGCGAAACGGTAACGGGTTCCGGCGGCGGCACCTGCCAGGTATCCACGACGCTCTACAATGTTCTTCTCCAGCTTGCGGACAATCTGACCATCCTGTACAGACGTCCCCACGGCCCTGGCGGAGCTTCTTACGCTCCCCATGGTGTGGATGCCGCCGTTGGCACGGAGTACTTGGATCTGTGCTTCCGCAACGACTACGATTTCCCCATCACCATCGAATCCACTGTGCAAAACGGTGCCCTTTGCATCTGCATCCGCAAAGGCACCTACGTTGCGGAAACCTGATCGCCTCGACGATCAAAAACACGGCGCAGTTCCGCCTTGAAGTTTCAAAGCGGCACTGCGCCGTTGTTTTATGTTGTTTTTAAGCGTTTCCCGCGCCCATGTTCAAGCCTGGCTTTGCTCAGCACAAACGCTTTACTTGGAGCCACGTCGCTCATACCGGTTGCATTTGTAAACAGAATCAGACTTCGCCCGCCTCGCGAAGGAACGTGCAGTAGCACAGATAAGCCTCGTACAAATCCGCTTTGCTGATCACTTCCCACGGAGCATGCATGGACAGAACCGGAACGCCGGAGTCGATCACATGCATGCCGTACTTGGCGCACAGATACGCAATCGTTCCGCCGCCGCCCGCGTCGACTTTGCCCAGCTCCGCGGTCTGGTAGCATACCCCCGCCGCATCCATCATCCGGCGAAGCGCCGCCATAAACTCCGGATTAGCGTCATTGGAACCGGACTTGCCCCGGCTGCCCGTATACTTGTTGAAACAAACGCCATGCCCGAGATAAGCGGCGTTGTTCTTCTCGAACACGCCCGCGAAATTCGGGTCATACGCCGCGCTCACGTCGCTGGAAAGCATGCGGCTATTGGCCAGCGTTCTGCGCAGTCCCAATTCGCTGTACGGCTTGGTCAATGCGTAGAGTTCGGCCACCGCGTTTTCAAAGTAATTGGCGCCCATGCCCGTCGCGCCGACGCTGCCAATCTCCTCTTTATCCGTCAGTACACAGCACAGCGTGTATTCCGGCGTGCCTTCAAAATCGAGCACTGCAGCCATCGAAGGATACGCACATACCCGGTCATCATGCCCATAGGCCAGAATCATGCTGCGATCCAGACCCATCTCGCGCGCTTCGCCCGCCGGCACAATTTCCAGCTCTGCCGAGAGGAAATCTTCTTCCTCCATCCCGTATTTTTCTTGAAGCAGCTTGAGTACGGCCGCCTTCACCGGCTCCTTTTCCTCGCCTTCCAGCGGACGGCTTGCCAAAATGACATTCAGCGCGTCCCCGTCCACAACCTCGGCCGCCGTCTTGCTCATCTGATCCTTGCCAAGGTGCGGAAGCAGGTCGGAAATGCAGAACACCGGATCGCTCGCCGCCTCGCCGATATTCACCTCGAGCTTCGCCCCGTCCTTGCGCACCACCACGCCATGAATCGCCAACGGCATGGCGAGCCACTGGTATTTCTTGATGCCGCCATAGTAGTGCGTATCCAGGAAGGCCAGCTCGCTCTCTTCGTACAACGGATTTTGCTTCACGTCCAACCGCGGAGAATCAATATGCGCTCCGACGATATTCATGCCCTCGTCCAGCGGCCGGCGGCCCACGACGAACAGCAGGAAGCACTTGTCCATCCAGTTCAGATACACCCGGTCTCCGGCAACGAGCTTGGTCTCCTGACGAATGAGCGTCTTGAGATCCGCAAATCCGTGCGCTTGCGCCGCTGATACACAAGTGCGGACGCACTCGCGCTCCGTTTTGCCGTTGTTCAAATACTCACAATATGCCTTTGCAATTGCTTCAAGCCGGACAAGATCAGTCTCTTTGTAACCTGCCCATGCGTTCTTTCTTACCATGATGAAATATCGTCCTTTCCTCGATGACTTTCCGCGCCGTACCTGCGGCACGGTTTTCCTTCATTATATCACGTTTGCCTATCAAGCGAAAGTGTCAAATGGACAATCCCAACCTTTCTTGCGTCTGCATGCATTGCCGGGATAACCCACGCCTTGCAGCACGCCCGCGATATATCTTTTGTAATTTGTTAAAAATACACATCCATCCGTTGACACCCTAGCAACTTCATGATAGCATTTTATTATACCTCTTGTTTTGCATACAAAGGAGTGTGACCTCCATGGGATTCAGCGATAATCTAAAGAGAGTGCGCCTGCGCACCGGAATGACGCAGCAACAGGTCGCCGATGCACTGGGAATTACCAAAAGCACTTACTGTGGATACGAAACGGGCAAGCGACAGCCCGATATTGCCAAACTGCGCAAGCTCGCCCTGCAACTATGCATATCCGTTGATGCGCTGCTCGGTCTGGTTGACGACAATTCCGAATATACCGTTTCTCCCCAGGAATACGAGCGCATCCTTCTTTTCCGCCAGCTGGATTCCCATGCCCAGCGTCTTCTCCGTCTCACCTTCGAGGAAGAGCTTGCCCGTGTGCGCTCTACCGCCCAACGTCATAGTCAACAAGATCTTTTGCCGCTTCGCATCGCCTTACAGCCTGCCAATGGCAATCAGGGCGTTTATCTGGGGCCGGACGGCTTCCGCACCGCTATGATTCGCCAGGATGCGCTTCCAAGCAACGCCAGCTTCGGACTGTCCGTTTCCGGGTCCATGCTTGAGCCGCTCTATCATGACGGCGAAGTGCTCGTCGTTTCAGGCGACCGTCCACAGCCCGGCCACGTAGGCGTCTTCATGTGCAATGGACTTGGCGTCATTCGCATGATGGGGAGCAACGAACTTTTGAGCATGGATTCATCGCGCGATGCTCAGCCGCTTGACGCAAGCATTCGCCACTGCGGAACCGTTGTTGGCACACTGTCCCCGGCTGACATTGTAGGATGATTACAAAAACAAGAGAGCTGCGCTCACAGGCAACAGCTCTCTTTTTCTGCGTTTTGGAGCAAGCGATGCGACTGCTTTGCTTCCGCGAACATGCGAAAAGAAACACACCTCCGCTCGACGCGCATGTGCTTACGCTTCCTCGTCCTCCAGCTCGTCCACGTCGTCAACCGGCGGCTTGAGCCCTTCAATGACCAAACCGTTCTTCTTGGCGTAGTCCCACAGAGCGGCATGGACAGCCTGTTCAGCCAGCAGCGAGCAATGCACTTTGACCGGCGGAAGTCCGCCCAGCGCTTCCATCACTGCCTTGTTGGTAACTTGCAGCGCCTCCTGAACCGACTTGCCGATGATCATCTCCGTGGCCATCGAGCTGGTGGCAATCGCCGCGCCACAGCCAAACGTCTTAAACTTCGCATCCCGGACAATCTGGTTCTCGTCAATGTCCAGATAAATGCGCATGATATCGCCGCACTTGGCATTGCCCACCGTGCCTACGCCGCTTGCGTTTTCAATTTCTCCAACATTGCGCGGGTGCATGAAGTGATCCATAACCTTTTCAGTATACATGACAGATTCCTCTCCATTCTCAGGCAATCGCGTCCTGCCCGTTTTTCACAAAATCTTCGTACAACGGCGACATGCTGCGCAGCCGTTCAATGATGCCTTTGAGCGTGTCCACCACAAAATCCGCATCCGCCAAGGTCGTCTCCTCGCTGATGCTCAGGCGCAGAGAGCCGTGCGCAATCTCATGCGGCAAGCCCAGCGCCAACAGCACATGGGACGGATCCAGCGACCCGCTGGTGCAGGCCGAACCGCTGGAAGCGCAAATGCCCTGCGCGTCCAACAGCATCAGCATGCCTTCACCTTCCACAAAGCGGAAGCAGAAATTGACATTGCCCGGCAAACGCTGCGTGCGATGGCCATTGAGGCGGGCAAACGGAATTTCCTTTTCGATGCGCTCAATCAGATGATCGCGCACCACGATCTCCTTGGCCGCAATTTCCTGCATATGTGCCATCGCATCCTCTGCTGCCGCGCCCATGCCGACGATGCCGGGCACATTGGTCGTCCCGCCGCGGCGCTTCTTCTCCTGCGCGCCGCCATCCATAAACGGCGCGATTTTCACACCCTTGCGCACATAGAGCAGGCCGACACCCTTGGGGCCGTGGAACTTATGCCCGCTTGCGGAGAGCAAATCGATGTGCATGCGCTCGACATCCAGCGGAATATGTGCAAACGCCTGCACAGCATCCGTGTGGAAGAGCACACCATGCGCATGCGCAATCTCGCCGATGCGTTCCAGCGGCTCAATCGTGCCCACTTCATTGTTGGCCGCCATGACGGAAATGAGCACCGTATCCGGGCGGATGGCCTTCTCAAGCGCCTCAAGATCCACGACGCCGTCCGGCGTCACCGGCACGACCGTCACCTCATAGCCCTGCTTTTCCAGCGCCGAAGCGCTGTGCAAGATGGCGTGATGCTCAATGGCGGAGGTGATCAGGTGTTTGCCCTTGGCGGCATTGGCCGTCATCACGCCCTTGAGTGCCCAGTTATCGCTTTCCGTTCCGCCAGACGTGAAATAAATATCCCCGCTTTTGGCGCCGATCACGTCCGCCACCTGCTTGCGCGCCTTTTCAACAGCGGCAGCTGCCGTTGCGGCAAAACTGTACGTGCCTGCGGGATTGGCAAACTGGTCCATCATATAAGGCCGCATCGCTTCAAACGCCGTCTCGCTCAGCCGCGTCGTAGCGGCATTGTCCATATAAATCATTGAATGAGCCTCTTTTCCTCTGTTTTATGGATTTATGTTCCTTCCGGATCAGGCGCACTGGGAATCAGTTCATCCAGCGTCACATGATCGATTACGCCGTTGATTGCACCGTAGACCTTCTCCAGCACAAGGCGCGTTGAGCACTCGCTGGAACGGCCACACGGCACCGCGCGGTTGACGCATTCCGCAGGCGCCAGATCTCCTTCCGTTGCCCGAAGAATCATGCCGACGGTGATCTCATTCGCCGGACGCATCAGATGATATCCGCCTTGCGCACCGCGTACGCTGCGAAGCAAACCGGCCCGCGTGAGCACGCCGATGATCTGCTCCATATACTTCCCGGAAATATCCTGACGAAGTGCGATTTCCCGCACGCTGACGGGTGCCTGCGAGTCATGTTGCGCCAGATCAATCATGATCCGCAACGCATAGCGCCCCTTGGTGGAGATCATCATTCCGCCTTCCTCCGTTCTCTGTTTCAACCGCGAACAGTATAGCACTCATCTCCTACTACGTCAATAGGATTACAGTGATTTTCCGGCAAACCAATTTCATGCCGTGGCAGCGCTGTAACCGCCAAGCACCTTTGTCCTGGCACAGGATAACAAAAAAGGATGCGTCCTATTCATCCTTTTCATTGACCGCGCAACAAAACATAGCCTTTTCTCAAGGAGCGCAACGTGTCCCAGGCAGTCACCTTCCGCCCGGCTCGTGCCTGCCAATGCCCGATGTATCCTGCGGTGTGCTTTCCATGATTTTATGAAAAACGCGCAAGGTA
>CALVTV010000106.1 GCA_944363005.1 uncultured Clostridia bacterium
TTTACAAAGAAAACGAATGTCGGCGGGCACACACTTTGCTGCGTGGCATAGTAGATTTTGAGGCGGCGACCGCTGGAGAAGGGCGGCTGCAACGCAGCCGTTGCGTCCGCGAGGATGTCATTGAGCAAACCGGTGGTGATGCGGCGCGAAGCCTGTTCATACAGCTGCCGTACGGTTTCAAGCACTTTGTTCACGCGCTGACCGGTCAGTGCGGAGATGAAAAGCACCGGAGCATAGTCCATGAACTTGAGGTCTTCAATCACTTGCTTGCGGAATTCTTCCATCGTTCCCGTCTCTTTTTCGATGGCATCCCACTTGTTGACGACGATGATGGCTGCCTTACCCTCTTCGTGGACGTAACCCGCCACCTTGGTGTCCTGTTCGGTGACGCCGTCCTCGGCGTTGATGACAATCAGCGCCACATCGCAGCGGCGCACAGCGGCGAGCGCGCGCACAATGCTGTATCGTTCGATGGATTCCTCTTCAATCGCGCGCTTGCGCCGGATGCCTGCCGTATCAATGATGTTGTAGCGCTGGCCTTCGCGAACAAAAGCCGTATCCACAGCATCGCGGGTTGTTCCCGCAATATCGGAAACCATGGAGCGCTCCTGTCCGAGAATGCGATTGACCAGACTGGATTTGCCCACATTGGGGCGCCCGACAACGGCGATCTGAATGGTGTGCGCTTCTTCGACGGTCTCATCGTTCTGCGGGAAGTGTTGGACCATTTCGTCCAGCAGATCGCCCAGCCCAAGCATATTGGTGGGGGAAATGGGGAACGGTTCGCCCAGACCGAGCGCGTAAAAATCGTAGATCGTATCGTTCATTTCCTGATAGTCCACTTTGTTGACCACCAGAATAACGGGTTTGCGGCTGCGGCGGAGCATCGTGGCTACGTCCTGGTCGTCCGCTGTCAGACCTGTGCGCCCATCGGTGAAAAAGAGAATGACGTCGCACGTATCAATGGCGATTTCCGCCTGCCTGCGCATTTGCTTGAGCAGGATATCGTCCGTGCGCGGCTCGATGCCGCCGGTATCGATCAGCGTGAAGGCGTGATTGAGCCACTCGCAGTCCGCGTAGATGCGGTCGCGTGTGACGCCGGGGGTATCCTCTACAATTGAAATGCGGCGGCCGGCGATTTTATTGAAAAAAGTGGATTTGCCCACGTTGGGCCTGCCGACAATGGCGACGAGCGGTTTAGCCATGAATGTCCTCCGTTCCGCGCAGGGCGTAGAGCAATTCGGCTCCGTCGTCGGGGACGGGCGTGATCCGAATGCCCAGGGCACGTTGCGCCTGTTCAAGTGTCATATCATCGAGGAAGATGTCCTCGCCTTCGCGGAGCATGCTTGCGGTGATGAGCACCTCATCGGCTGTTTCTCCATGCAGCTGCGCGACCAGATCCTGTCCGGTGATCAAGCCGGAGACGGTCACGGTCTCCCCGAAGAATTTGTTGAGAATGGGGTGTACGGAAATTTGCACGCCTTCGATCGGGTGCGCTTCGACCAATTCGCGCATGAACTCCGCTACCGAAGTGCCTGTCGCCATGATGACGCGACGGGGTACGGCTTCGCTGTTGTCCGGATCCAGCCGCAAGGCCGTTTCAAATTCGTCGCGAAGGCGGCAAAGCAGGCCGACCCCGTTTTCAAACTGCGGGAAATCCTCGTAGCTCTCAACGTCCGGAATCGGCAATCCGGCAATCTGGTAGAATTCATCGGAGGGGAAGACGAACCGCGTGCCGAACTTGGCCAGCATGTCCTTCTGGAAGGCATGCGCCGTCTGTACGACCTGAACGGCCTCCTGGGCCGTATAGGGCCGAAGGGGCGCCAGATGCTCCCGATAGCGCGTCAACCCCACGGGCACGAGCGCAGCGGTCAAGGCATGCGGCGCCAGGGAAGCGAGATCCTTCAATGTCCGGTCGAGCTCCGGTCCATCGTTGATCCCGGGACAGAGCACGATCTGGCAATGAAAGCTGAGGCCGTTGTCCGCGAACCGGTGAAGATGCTCCATGATGCGATCGGCATGGATGTGATGGAGCATCTTCTTGCGCAGCTCGCCGTTCGTCGTGTGCACAGAGATGTACAGAGGACTGGCCTTGCGCTCAATGATGCGGTCCATTTCCCGCGAGGGGAGGTTGGTCAACGTCACAAAGTTCCCTGCCATCAGGGACAAGCGCCAGTCGTCGTCGCGGACGTACAGACTTGGGCGCATGCCCGGAGGCATCTGCTCAATAAAGCAGAACATGCAGTGATTGGCACACGTCTTGGGGCAGCTCATCAGCGAGGATTCGAGCGTCAGTCCCAGCGGCTCTTCGATCAGTTTGTGAATGTGAACGGTGCGGGAAACGCCCGCTTCATCGTTCAAAAGAATTTCCAGGGAAGGGCGTGCCGTGAGGTATTGATAATCCACCAGGTCAAGCACCGGTGTGCGGTTGATGGAAATCAGCGTTTCTCCGGCACGGATGCCGCTCCTTGAAGCAAGAGATCCTTGCGCGACAGCTACGATGCGCTGCGACATAAAACACCCTCTCTGTTTCGGTCGGTAAATGGAGCCGGAAATGCGATTCGGCTCGTGACAAGTCCAGTTCAAACTAACCCAATATATTATGAACGATTTACCAGATAAAGTCAACCCGTTTCCGAAAAGCGAGCCGTATCTGCACAAGGTTTGGCGTCGGGCCAAGGGTTGAGAGCGTCAACATATACAAGACGGAGCGTCTCTTTTAGAAGACGCTCCCAAGATCAATTGTCTTTTTCCGGCTTTTTGCCGACCATGCCGCCCGTCATCTCCCGCATTCCGCGGCCGATTTTGTTCACCATGGCTTTGCCTGAGCCCGTTTGAGCAAGCGCAAAGACCACGACGCCCAGGACCACAAGCACGATCATCCAAGTCAATCCGCCCATGACCCCTTTTTCTGACTCCTTTTGCGAAGCGGACGAACTGCTTTCCGATGTTCCTTCAGCTTTTGCGCTGCCGGTTTGCGGCCCGTAAAGCGCTGTGCTGACGACTTGCGCCATCAAATCCGTCGAGTTCAATACCCGTTCTTTGCTAATGGTGTGCGTTCCAAATTCAAGCAGGATTGCGTTCGGGGAAAGATCCTGATTGTAGTTGCCCTTGCCGATAAAGATATCTTTGATCAGGCCGGGGTATTTCTTGTCCGCAACAGCTTTGATTTGCTTGGCAAATTCCCGGTTGACAGAACTGTTCTGGTTGCTCTTTCCAACAAGAAGGCGCACTTGGGAGGCGTTTTCGCCGTCGATGGTGCAGGTGTATTCGCTTTGATCGGGAATGCCATCCCGGTGGATATCGATGATGGCATCCGGCTGCTTTTGCAGCAAGCGTTCAGCCGTCTGCCTGCTGCGGCGGTAAGCGCCGGAGTCGTGCGGCAGATGGGTGGATTCGTCCAGAATGACGTCAATGCCCTGCGCTTGCAGCGCATCGCGAAACTCGCGCGCGACGTCGTAGATGCCGCCCTGGCCCTCGATGCTTTCCGTTCCGTCCGAAGG
This sequence comes from uncultured Clostridia bacterium, assembly GCA_944363005.1. Classification (GTDB taxonomy): domain Bacteria; phylum Bacillota; class Clostridia; order Christensenellales; family Aristaeellaceae; genus Ventricola. The sequence continues at coordinate 3,504 of CALVTV010000106.1, forward strand.
AATGTAGCTCTCGTCGCTGTGCGTCACGTACATGGCAATGAGCTTTCGGTTGTCTGTGTCAGAACTTGATGCGGCCACGCTGGTTTGCGCGAAGACCGCTTGAGCCGCTCCGGTATCCAGCCACGAAACGTCCGGCATGGATTCCTGCCCGATTTTTTCGGCAATGGCGGTTCCGTTTCCGACTGAGGTGATTCGATAAAGCGTATTGTCCTGCGCGATGTATTCGTCCCCCTCGTGCAAAACGCCGTAGAAAGTGAATACGGGGGAGCCCGCCTCATCGACGACAACGCTCAGGGAATCCTCGGCATCCTCCGCATACACGGCGGCAGAGCAGGCGATATACAGCACAATCGCCAGGGAAAAGGAGAGCATGAAACGCAAACACTTCTGCTTCAAGCGCGTTGCCCCCCTTCGATGGCGCCGTCCTCGCGCGGCCTGTCGGCCCGGCCCGTCATCAGGCGCTCCATCAATTCGCCGAACAGTTCGCAAAGGAGCACGGCCGTGAGCCCTGAAAGCACAACGGCGTCCAGCGCACCCGCGCCGCCAAGATGCAGCGTTTGGTTGATGCCGCGCATCCAGTTGCCGATGCCCACCGCAGCATCGGCGAGAATCGTGCCCAGAATGCCCGCGATGAACGCACTGCGCCGGGAGCGGCCAAGCAGCCAGGCGATCGCGCCGCCGGCAAGCCCGTAGAGAATCATTGGATCGAAGGGCATGGTGACCGGGTCGGCGGGGAAGAATGCGCTGATGGCATAGATGGAAGCCGCCGTCAGAACAGACGCGATCAGGCAGCGCACCCGCTCTTTGCCTGTACCCGCGTGAAAGAACAGATAGATACATACCAGAAGCGGAACCGCAGCGCCGCCCAGATTGATGGTCACCCGCCCAAAGCTCAGATCGGGCAGCCAACCTCCGATGAAGATGGCCGCTACGCACAAAAGTGCTTGTCTGTCCGTCAAGGCCATGCGGTCGAGCACCCGTTGAAGCACGCCGAAGAGGATCAACAGCGCAACCACAACCAGCAGAATCATGCCCAAAGACATGCAAACAACCTCGCTTTCTAAAAACTTCTGGCCCTATTGTGATCCAAATTGGGTCAAGCTATCCGCGCGTTGAAGCGTGTCCGGCAAACCGAAGGCGAATCGATTGCAAAAAGCAGGAAATTATGGTAATATATAACGTTGTACGCTCGCAAGGAGGAGTTTTGATATGGCAAAGGCATACACGGCAAGCATGCTCAAAGTGCTGGAGGGACTGGATGCGGTCCGCATGCGCCCGGGCATGTACATTGGTTCTACAGGCACTCGAGGCTTGCATCATCTGCTCTGGGAGATCGTAGATAACGCCATTGACGAGGTCGCCAACGGTTTCGCCCGGAGCATTCGCGTCGAGTTGCACAAGGACGGGAGCGCCAGTGTCGAGGACGACGGTCGCGGTATGCCTGTGGACATTCATCCTGATTTGGGAATCACCGGCGTTGAAGTGATCTTTACCAAACTGCATGCGGGCGGAAAATTCGATCATGAAAGCTATAACTATTCAGGTGGACTGCATGGCGTCGGCGCGTCGGTGGTCAATGCGCTGTCCAAGTGGCTGGTTGTGGATATCAACACGGGGGGCGGCCACTACCGTATGCGCTTTGAAAGCAAGTACGACGAAAAGGAAAAAAAGATCACTTCCGGGCGTCCTGTGACCTCGCTTGAGCGCATTGGGGCAACGCGACGCCATGGCACGCGCGTGACGTTCCTGCCGGATGACACGGTATTTGAAGACACGCGTTTTCAGGCGGACACGGTGCGGCGGCATTTGCGCGAGTTGGCTTACCTGAACAAGGGGCTCGAGATCACGTTCGTGGATGAGCGGGAAAAGGACCCGGAGAAACAGCGCGTCGTGTTCCTCTATGAAGGCGGGCTGGCCGATTACGTCAAGTATATCAATCGGGATAAGACGCCGCTGTACGATTCCGTGCTCATGCTTGAAGGCGCGCAGGACGATGTGCGCATCTGCCTGGCGATTCAGCATACGGACGATTACGCGGAGAACATCTTCTCCTACGTCAATAATATTCCCACGGCCGAGGGCGGCACGCATGAAATGGGATTCAAAGCGGGATTCACCCGTGCGCTCAACGATTATGCCAGGCGGATTGGCGCCCTGAAGGAGAAGGACAACAACCTGATGGGCGAGGACTACCGCGAAGGCATTACGGCTGTGCTGGCGACTTTTGTGCGCAATCCGCAGTTTGAAGGCCAGACAAAGGGGAAACTGGGGAACACGGAGGTTCGCCCCGCAGTATAAGCGTTTGTCTATGCCCGGATGACAGAGTATCTGGAGAACCTCAAGAATCAGTCCGTCGCGCAGGCCATTGTCGAAAAGGCGCTCAAAGCCTGCAAAGTGCGCGAAGCCGCGCGCAAGGCCAAAGAGGTCGCCCGGGCAAAAAGCCAGCTGGAGGCGGCGCCGCTTGTGGGCAAATTGGCCAGCTGCACGGGCCGGAAAGCGGAAGAGAACGAAATGTTCATTGTCGAAGGCGACTCCGCTGGCGGCTCGGCCAAGCAGGGGCGTGACCGGCGGTTTCAGGCGATTTTGCCCATTCGAGGCAAGCCGCTCAATGTTGAGAAAAAGAGAATCGATCAAGTGCTCGCCAATGAGGAGTTCCGCTCCATCATCACTGCACTGGGGACGGGCATTGGTGAGGAGTTTGACATCAAGTCCCTCAAATACAACAAGGTCATCATTCTCTCGGATGCCGACCAGGACGGCGCGCATATTCGCGCAATCCTGCTGACGTTCTTTTACCGGTACATGCGTCCGCTGATTACCGACGGCCATGTCTATATCGGCATGCCGCCGCTCTATCGCGTTGCCAAGGGCGAAAAGATCGTCTATGCCTATGACGACAAGGAGCTTTCCAAAGTTACGGCTACCATGGGGCGCGGGTATACCATTCAGCGATACAAGGGCCTGGGCGAAATGGACCCGCCGCAGCTCTGGGAGACAACGATGAACCCGGAAAACCGGCAGCTCATGCAAGTGACGCTGGAGGATGTGGCGGAAGCGGAACGCCTGGTTACGCTGCTGATGGGCGACAAGGTGGAACCCCGGCGCGAATACATCACGGCGTATGCGGATTTCAACCGGGTGGATACATTCCTCGAACATGAAGGGAGGCAGAAGTAATGGCGCGCAAAAAGGACGGATCGCAGCCGCCGAAGAGCGAACAGCCCCGGCATGAAATCATTCAGCGGCCGATGGATGAAGTGATGCACATGTCCATGATTCCCTATGCGGAGCATGTCATCCTGGAGCGTGCCCTGCCGCGTGTGGAGGATGGTCTCAAGCCCGTGCAGCGCAGAATCCTCTTTACGCTCCACGAGTTGGGTGTTACGCCGGATAAGCCCCATAAAAAGTGCGCGCGCATCGTCGGTGATTGCTTGGGCAAATACCATCCGCATGGCGACAGCTCCGTATACGATGCGATGGTGCGCATGGCGCAGCCGTACAGCATGCGTGGTTTGCTGGTCGACGGCCACGGCAACTTCGGCTCCATCGATGGGGACAGCGCGGCGGCCATGCGTTATACGGAAGCGCGCATGGCCCCGCTTGCCCTGGAAATGCTGCGCGATATCGACAAGGATACCGTTCCCTTCAGCTTCAACTTTGACGATACGCTCAAGGAACCGGACATGCTACCGGCGCGATACCCCAATTTGCTGGTCAACGGAGCATCCGGCATCGCCGTCGGCTTGGCCACCAACATTCCGCCGCACAACTTGCGGGAAGCCATCGATGCGGCGATTCTGCTCATGGACAATCCCGACGCGACGACCCGAGACATCATGACGGTGATGCCCGCGCCGGACTTCCCGACGGGCGGCTGCTTAATTCGCAATGAGGAGATCGAGCATGCCTATGAGACGGGGCGGGGCAAACTGACCCTGCGCGCAAAGGTCCATATTGAAGAGGGAACGTCTGGCCGCAAGCTGATTGTCATCACCGAAGTGCCCTATCAGGTTCCCAAAGCGGCCATGCTGGTGAAGATTCTCCGGCTCAGCGAGGAAAAAAAGTCGCTGCTGGGCGGCATTTACGACATTCGAGACGAGTCTGACCGGACGGGACTGCGCGCCGTGATCGAGCTCAAGCGGGACGTAGACCCCATGGCGATTCTCGCCGTGCTCTACAAGTATTCCGATTTGCAGATCACGTTTGGCGTCAATATGGTGGCCATTGCAGAGGGTCGGCCCATGCAAATGGGCGTCAAAGCGATGCTTTCCTATTATATCGATCACCAGAAGCGGGTGATTACGCGCCGCACCCAGTACGAGCTCGAGCAGGCGCGCGCCAGGGAGCACATACTCGCCGGATTGATGGTCGCGGTCAATCATCTGGACGAAGTGATCGCGCTCATTCGGGCCAGCAAAAACCCAAAGGAAGCCAAAGAACAGCTGATGAACCGCTTCGGCCTGAGCGATATCCAGGCGCAGGCCATACTGGATATGCGGTTGCAGCGGCTGACCGGGCTTGAAATCATGGCGCTGCGCAAGGAATACGAGGCGATTCTGAAGACAATTTCCCGCTTGGAAGGCATTCTAAAGAGCGAAAAGAAGCTGATTGCCGTCATTCGCGAAGAAATGAGCGAAATTCGTGCGCAGTTTGGCGATGACCGCCGCACACAGCTCATCGAGGACGATGCGCATGAGCTGCCGGTGATCGAAACGAAGCCGGTGGCGGAAGAGGCGGCGATCATGCGCTTGCGGGACGGACAGCTTCGCCGCATGAGCCCCAAATTGGTTGACAAGGTACTCGCGCAACCGGGCGTCGGGGAAGAGGTGGCGGAGGTCATTCACACGACGACGGATTCGACACTCTACTTCTTCACGAACCATGGCAACTGCTTCACGCTGGACGTGGAGAAGATTCCGGAATCTGTCCGCCAGAAGGAGCGAGGCAGTCTGCTTACGGGTCTGATTGCCGGTTTGGGCGATGGAGAGCACGCGGTGGCGATGATCTGTTCCAAGACCGACGAGATGGAAAAGAAGGGCGAGCTTCTCTTTATCACGCGCGGCGGCATGGTCAAGCGTTCCTCCGCGTCGGAATACGCCATTCGCCGCGCCCGCTTTGCTGCGCTGAACCTGAAAGACGGGGATGAATTGGTCGGCATGGCGCAGGTCAGCCCTGGAGACAAGGATGATCTATTGCTGGTGACGCGAAACGGCATGGGCATACGCTTCCGTTTGGACACCGTGCCCACAACTGGTCGCGCAACGGCCGGCGTCAAGGGCATGACGCTTGACGAAGGGGATGCGGTGTGCTGGTTTGAACTGCCGAAGCCGGGCGATATGCTGTTGCTGCTCACAGAGCGCGGGTTCGGCAAGCGCATGCTGGCCGATGACATGGAGCGCCAGGGGCGAGCGGGCAAGGGACAAAAGCTCCTTCCGCTCACCAAGAACGGCGCGATTGGCTTCAAGCTTGCGGGCTGCCTCGATGTGACGCATGCCTCGGCCGTGATCATCAAGCAAAAGCACGGGCAGGTTTCCACGATCAGCGCCGGCGAAATTCCCGTGCAGCGCCGCACGGACAAGGGGGAACTCTTGGTGAGCGTGTTGCTGGATGATATTGTCGTTTATGTAGGCGCTGTTTCAAAGGATCAGGAAAATTGATTTCAATGCGCAGGAGCGATGGCCCCTGCGCTTTTTTTGTGTGCTTCGGGTGCGCTGCTGTGGCCAGGACTGACCCGATGAAATAAGGCAATATTGTGAATTCTTCGTTTTTATGGAAGAAAATGGGCGGACGATCCGTTTAATGAGTGAGTTCTAAATGCACAACCCTCCACATATAAACTGACGAGGTTAAAAGTGGAGGCGATGCAGATGAACAAACTGCGCCTCGATTCTCCGCGGCTGAAACGGTGGAGCTTGGTTCTGGCACTCCTGGTGCTCTGTGGGGCCTATGTGAGCATGCGGGAAGCTCCGGCGATCATGACCGCGGTAACGACGCGCGAGCTGCCGGTGTATAACGTGGACACAGAAGAAAAGGTGCTATCCATCAGCTTCGACGCAGCATGGGGCTGTGCGAACACGGAGGGCATTCTCGATATATTGGATCAGTACGGTGTCAAAACCACATTCTTTCTGGTAGGGTTCTGGGCAGAAAAATATCCGGAATTGGTGGCTGAGCTGGTTGCAAGGGGGCATGAAATCGGCAATCATTCAGCCACGCATCCGCATATGTCCCAACTCTCTCAGGCTCAAATTCGCGAGGAGCTGCGCCAGTGCAGTGAACTGGTGCGCTCGATCACCGGCAAACCCACGACGCTGTTTCGTCCTCCATATGGGGAATATGATGACGACGTTGTCCGGGTGAGCCGGGAAGAAGGGTATGAATGTGTGCAGTGGAATGTGGATTCCCTGGACTGGAAGAACCTGGGCACCGAGAGCATGGTCAAGAAATGCACGAAGGAGGTCAATCCCGGAGATATTGTGCTATTCCACAACGATTCGAAATATATTCTGGAAGCGCTGCCTCAAATCCTTGAATATTACACACAGGCGGGATACAAAATTATTCCTGTGTCGCAGTTGTTGCTTCAGGGCGAGACATGGATTGACCATACGGGCAAGCAGCATCTGAGCACGCCTACCCCTGCGCCGGAGCCATCGCAGACTCCTGCGCCTACCGTATAGAACATCGAAACATGAAAGAGGAGGACATACAATGGAAAACGTCATTAACGCACTGCATCTGAGCGGCATCGTCGTAGGTACACCCGTGGTCGGCCATGAGGCCTTCGGGGAAAAGTTCTACTATCTGACGCTTGGCGTGCCGCGCCTCTCGGGCGCACAGGACCAGCTGCCCATCACGCTCTCGGAACGCCTTCTCGATGGAGCGATGCTCAAAGAGGGCGACCGGTTGGCGATTGAAGGACAGGTGCGCTCGTATAACAAGATCATCGAAGGCGCGGGCCGGTTGCTGATCACCGCGTTTGCGCAGCGAATTGTTGAGCCGGATGAGCGGGAGAATCCCAATCAAATCCAGCTCACGGGCACGCTGTGCAAGGCGCCCGCATATCGCACGACGCCCTTTGGACGCGAAATTGCCGATATGATGCTCGCGGTCAACCGCGCATATGGCAAGAGCGATTATATTCCCTGTATCACCTGGGGCCGCAGCGCACGGTTTGCCGCTAAGCTTTCCGTTGGCGACCGCATCACGTTGACGGGGCGCCTGCAATCGCGCGCTTATCAAAAGCAGCTGCCCGACGGCAACGTCGTGGAAAAGACGGCCTACGAGGTGTCCGTTGGCCATCTGGAGTTGCTGGAACCGGAACATCCGGCAGCGGCGCTGCATACTGCGCATGAGGCGGGATATCGTGCGGATTCGGTGACGACGCAGTGAAGCAGAGATTTTGATTTCAAAGATTGACGGAATAAAATGACGGGGGAGCGAATCCTCCGTCTTTTTTTTGTTTACACTTTATGGTATAATAAAGCGATAAAACCTTCCAGGGGAGGTACTTATGCTGGATGAAAGAGTAAAAAACGAACAGGTCGATGATCTGGTTCGATCCATGATCGCGCTGACCGATGCGGATGAGGCGTATCGTTTTTTTGAAGATCTCTTTACCATTCATGAATTGCAGGCGGTCGCCCAGCGGCTGGCTGTTGCGCGGATGCTTCGGCGCAAGGTGACTTATCAGGAAATCGCGGAGGAAACCGGCGCGAGCACGGCCACCATCAGCCGTGTCAATCGATGTTTGACGTATGGGGCTGGCGGATACCAGATGATCCTCGATAAGCTGGATGCACTCGACCGCCAGGCGGGAAAGGATCAATAACGTGAATTTGAACGATTTAAACAGAGAACAGCGGCTCGCGGCGGAAACGCTTGAAGGGCCGCTGTTGGTGCTTGCC